>JBAPYC010000530.1:0-3549 GCA_049284535.1 Streptosporangiaceae bacterium | reverse complement strand
GGTTCAGCCTGATCCGCTCGCGGACCGCCGTGGCCACGCCGGTCCCGGTCGGCGGCGGGCTGGTCGTCACAGGCGCGGGGACGCTGCTGCTGTCTGAGGCGCTCCTGGAGCGGGGCGCCGCCTCCGGGCAGGCGGCGGACGCCCGGGTGCCGGGCGACTACGCGGCGATCGGGCACGCCCTGGCGGGCCTGCATCAGGTACGCGGAGAGTCGTTGGGGCTGGCGGAGTTCGACGGGTTCTTCGGGCCGCTACCGCAGTGCAACCAGCCGGTCGGCTCGGGAACCTGGGCCGGGTTCTACGCTGAGCGGCGGGTGCTGCCGATGCTGCGGCTCGCGGTGGATTCCCGTTACCTCCCGGCCGGGCTTGCCCGGGGCGTGGAACAGATCGCGCAGCGGCTTCCCGCGCTGTGCGGGCCGGACCCGGTCCCGACTCTCCTGCACGGCGACGCCCAGCAGAACAACTTTGTCAGCACTGCGCACGGCGCGGTGGTAATCGACGTCGCACCGTACTTCGGGCACCCCGAGGTCGACCTCGCGCTCGTGGACAACTACTCCCCGGTCGCTCCGGCCCTGTTTCGCGCGTACTCGGAGAGCGCGCCGGTCGACCCCGGGTTCGCCGAGCGGCGCGAGCTGTGGCGGCTGCCCTCCTACCTCGCGGCGATCGCGTTCCACGGCGCGAACGCGATCGGCTCATTCCTCCCCCGCATCGACTCTGCGGTACGCCAGTACGCGTAGCCGCGCTGAACAGCCCGCGACCGCGCCCGTCGAGCGCACGCCCGACTCGGGACGGTTGCCGCGGGTCACCTAAATACACGGTCACTGCTGACCACCTTCGCTCCACACCGTGCATGCCTCGCACTGGCCGACCCGCGCTGCGGCTGTCACCTGATCGACTCGATGTCGCAGCCGCTCGCCGAGGCGCTCGCGGCGCGTCACCAGTTCCGGCACTGCGGCAGCCTCGGCCTGGGTCCGATCCGGCTCGACCGCCGCGGGCCACTGGGCCTGGTGACGATTCAGAACCACGCCTGCCTGAACGCCGAGGCGACGGCCACGAGATCGAGATTGAGGCACGCGGTGCGAGCCACCACATGGTCAGCGTCTTCGACAAGATAAAGACGTCCCCGGCCAATCCGTAATCGGTGGTCTTGGGGGTGGCCGGCGATCGCAGCATCGTGCGGTTGGCATCGCCTCTTGCGGTTAGTCGCGAGCGAACTGATGTCAGAGCTCTTCTTGCTTTCCATAACTTTGAGTAGCTGTCACCGGCCAAGGGACGCAAGGATTCGTGGACCGGTTCGTTGGACCGGTCCCGCGAAATTCGGTGGAATGGGCGTTTTGCGAGCATCGGCCCGTGCCATCCGTATGATCATTTCAAGGCTCCGTAATCAGCCTGCCGAATCCGCCTCCGACGGTGCAGTGCGAGCGAAACGGCGTCAGCCGGCTAGCGGCTTACGATGACGCTAACGATCTTTACTGTCAGGGGTTACGGGTTCTGGCCCCACCAGCAGAACGCTGTTCCGGAGGGAACGTACCGAGCGTGACATCCAGCATCCCGGCCGCCATTGCGGACTTCATCGAGACCACCAATCGCGGTGACTCTGCCGCGTTCGTGGACACGTTCACCCCTGACGCCACACTCAACGACTGAGGCACGGAGTTCCACGGGCGGGACGCCATCGCAGGCTGGAACGAGACTGACAACATCGGCGTCCAGGCGCACTTCGATGTCGTCGAACTGAAGCCGGCCGATAAGCCCGGCACGTTCGTAGCCACCCTGACGGTCGCAAGCAACAAGCACAGTGGCACCGGGCCGATCACCTTCGTCCTCGAAGGCGACAAGATCCGCTCGCTTGAGATCACCCCGACGCCGTAGCCCCGGCCGTCGTGACGGCTAGGCCGGCAGTTTGCGCGGGATCCCGAAGAACGGCAGCACGCTATTGTCCACAAACCGGGTGACCGCCGAGATCCGCCCGCCCTCGAGCGTAAGCACGATCAGCCCGTGCGCGTGGTAGATCTCCGTGTGCCCGTCCGCGATGTAGGAGCCAAACGCCGGCTGACCATTCGCCCTGGTCGGGATCAATCGGTACCCCCGCCCGCTGCGCCAGCTGGCACTGGCCGTCAGGAAGCCGCCGATCGCCGCGCGGCCCTGGTATTCCAGGGTGACCGGTGGCATGGTGAACCACGCGTCGTCGGTGAGCAGCTCGACGACGGCGTCAATATCGTCGTCGGTGTACGCCGCCGCGAACCGCTCGGCCAGGTGGCGTTCGGCGCCCGAGTGGGGCAGCGGCGCTTGCTCGCGGTCGCGCCTAGGGAGCCGGGCGGACATCGTGGCTCTGGCCCGCTGGAGCGCACTGTTCACCGACACTTCTGTGCTTTCCAGCATACTTGCCACCTCCGCTGACCGATAGCCGAGCACGTCCTTGAGCACCAGCACCGCCCGCTGGCGCGGCGGCAGGTGCTGCATCGCGGCGGCGAACGCCAGCGCGACCGTCTCCTTCGCCTCGTACCTGGCTTCCGGCCCGACGGCAAGTTCGGGCAAACCGTCTAGCAGAACGTCTGGATACGGCTCCAGCCAGAGGGGCTCACCCCGGTGGGTCGGCTCGCCGGGCTCGAACGGCGGTCCGGCCGGCACGACGCGAGACTGCGGCCTGCGGCTGCCGTCTCGCAGCGCGTTCAGGCAGCGGTTGGTCGCGATCCGGTACAGCCAGGTGCGCAGCGACGCGCGGCCCCCGTACTCCTCCAGCCCGCGCCAGGCTGCGAGCAGGGTCTCCTGCAGCATGTCCTCGGCGTCCTGCACCGAGCCGAGTATCCGGTAGCAATGCACGCGGAGCTCGGCCAGGTAGGGGCCGGTGAGCTCGCCGAAGGCCTTGTCATCTCCGGCCAGCGCCCGGGCCAGCACTGCGTCAGTCACATCGGTGTGGACACCACCCCGCGCCGGAAGTCATCGGTGAACCGCCGGCCAGATCCGTGTCAGCCCCATCAAGGAGGAAACATGGAAACTTCACGCAACCAGCGGTGGGTGCTGGCGCTTACCTCGGTGGCCGCGCTGATGGTGTCGCTCGACATCCAGGTGGTGACCACGGCGCTGCCAGTGATCAGGACTCACCTGCACGCCTCGCTGGCTGGGCTCGAATGGACCGTGAACGCCTACACGCTGAGCTTCGCCGTGCTGCTGCTCACCGGGGCGGCGCTCGGCGAGCGGCTCGGCCGCCGCCAGATGCTCGTGGCTGGCGTGGCGTTGTTCACGGTCGCTTCGGCCGCCTGCGCGCTGTCACCCGACGTGAGTGCGCTCACAGCGGCCCGCGCGGTCCAGGGTGCCGGGGCGGCGCTCATGCTGCCACTGGCGTTCGCCCTGCTGTCCGCGGCGTTCCCGCCCGAGCGCCGGGCCTGGGCCATTGGCATCTTCAGCAGCGTGGCCGGGCTGGCGGTGCTGGCCGGCCCGGTCCTTGGCGGCGCGGTCACGCAGGGCATCGCCTGGCAGTGGATCTTCTGGCTGAACATGCCGATCGGCGCGGTGCTCATCCCGCTGATCCTGGCCAGGATCCCGGCCGAC
>JBAPYC010000529.1:0-1998 GCA_049284535.1 Streptosporangiaceae bacterium | reverse complement strand
GTTGGCGATCAGGTTGTAATCCATCCCGCAGTCGCCGCACAGCCTGCGGTTGAGGACCCGGCGGCGGACCTCGCTGTCCGGCAGGTCAAGCTCGATGACGCCGTCGATGTCGTAGCTCTCCAGGAAGAACTCGGCCTGCCGCGGGTTCCGCGGGAAGCCGTCGATGATGAAGCCGAAGTTCCAGTCGTGCTGGGTGAGCCGGTCCCTGACCACGGACTCCACCAGGTCGTCGCTGACCAGGTCGCCCGCGGCCATGGTGCGCCGGACGTACGCGCCCATCTTGGTGTGGTTGTGCACGTTCCAGCGGAAGATGTCGCCCACGCTGATGTGGACGAGGTCCAGGTCAGCGGCCAGCAGCTCGCTCTGGGTGCCCTTCCCGCTGCCCTGCACGCCCATGATCACGTATTTGCGCATGTCATCAGCCTGGCATACGCGGCGCGGTGTCCGGGCCGGCGGTGGGCGCGAGCCCGAGCTTGCGCTCGCACAGCCGCCGCATCTTGCCGCTGACCAGCGGGCGCAGCTGCGGCCAGTCGTCACGCAGCCGCTGGGCGTTCAGGAAGCGGGCCAGGTCATTGCGCCTGCCCTGGCTGATCACGATGCTGTACAGCAGGAGCCTGGCCCGCGGCCGGGCGACGTCGAACTCGCGCAGCCCGTGCCAGGTCAGGTGGACCGGGAGCACGACGATCCCCTGCCACGGCCCGTGCAGGTCCTCGAGCCGGTCCGGCAGCCGCCCCGCCTGTCCGCTGAAGCCCGTTCGCAGACCCATACGGGGATTATCTGGTTCCGGCCCGGTCGGCGCGAGCCAGTTCGGCCAGATCACGGCGGTCCGGCGACCCAGATGACGGTGGTCCGGCAGCAAGGCACCCGGCAGCCGGCGCTACGCTCGTGGCATGGAAAACGCTGGCCCAGCGGAGGTTCGCGCGCAGCCGCCCGCGCCCGCCGGGCGTAGTGGCCGGGTCGGCCCGGTCTGGCGGTTCCTGCTCCAGCCGCGGTGGCTGGGGTGGCATGTGCTCATGGTGGTCTGCTTCTGGGGCATGCTGTGGCTCGGCGACTGGCAGTTCCACCGCGCGATGTCAGGTAACGCGCTGAGCTGGGCCTATACGTTCGAATGGCCGCTGTTCGCCGGCTTTGCGGTGGTTTTCTGGGCCAAGACGATCCGGGATGAGTTCCGGATCCGCCGGGGTCAGGCGCCCGGCCCTGGCGCGTACGCCGCCCAGCTGGCCAGCCTGCCCGCGGGCCTGGTCGTCGGGTCGGTCCAGGCGGCCACGGCCGGGCAGGACGCTGACGAGGACGAGGAACTCAGCGCGTACAACGCCTACCTGACCCGGCTCAACGCCGACGTCAAGGACGAGAGCCGGCGCAGCTAACCGATCGGGAGATGAACTCGTGAAAGCAGCGGTACTCCGGTACCGGGTGATGGCCTACATAACCGGCGTGGTGCTGATGGTGCTGTGCTTCGTCGGCATCCCGCTGCAGGTGGCGGGTCATCCGGCGGTGGCCAACGACGTCGGCGTGGTGCACGGCATCTTGTACATCATCTACCTGGTGTTCGCCTGGCTGCTGTCCCGCCGGCTCGGCCTGGGCACCAAGCCGACCGTGATCATGCTGCTGGCCGGCACCGTCCCGATCATGACGTTCATCGTCGAGCGCTGGGTGACCCGGCGGTTCATCAACCCGGCGCTGGCCGAGCTGGCGCCCGGCCAGCCGCCGGTCCCGACGGCCTCCGATGCGCCCCGACGGTGACCGACCACTACTTCTCGCCGCGAACCCAGGCGCGGCACCGTCCCGGGCAGGTCCGCGTGATTCTGCCCGACGTGTACCTGGACCTGGCTACCGACGCGGGGGTGTTCTCCCCCGGCCGGCTCGACCCGGGCACCCGCCTGCTGCTCGAGGAGGCTCCCGCGCCGCCGGCCCGCGGTGACGTGCTGGACCTGGGCTGCGGCTACGGCCCGGTCGCCTGTGTGCTGGCCGCTAGGTCGCCGGGTGCCGCGGTGTGGG
>JBAPYC010000528.1:0-5194 GCA_049284535.1 Streptosporangiaceae bacterium | reverse complement strand
GGGCTGCCCTACGGCATCTCCACGCTCGCTACCCAGCCGCTGGAAGCGGTGGCTGCGGCCGCCCAGGGCAGCCCGCTGTGGTTCCAGCTCTACCTGTGGGCGACCGGTCGACCTCCAGGGACCTGGTGCGGCGGGCCCGTTCGGCCGGCTACCGGGCGCTGCTGCTGAGCGCCGACACGACCGTCAGATCCGAACGGGACCGGGAACTGCACCGCGGGGTCGAACTGCCCGTTCCTGAGCTGACCCCGCAGACCGTGCTGGATGGAGCCCGGCATCCGGACTGGGCGTGGCACTTCCTGACGTCCCCGGCGATCGGTTTCCCCAACCTGTCCACGCGCGTGGCGACCTCCCGGCAGGAAATGGCCGCCATGTTCGACGGCACTGTGAGCTGGAAAGACCTGGACTGGATACGGGAGGAATGGGACGGCCCGATCGCCATCAAGGGCGTGCTCCGCGCAGACGAGGCCCGGCGGGCCGCCGACCATGGGATCGACGCCGTCATCGTCTCCAACCACAGCGGCCGGCAGATGGACCACGTCCCGGCGACCCTGGAAGTCCTCCCCGATATCGCCGATGCGGTCGGGGACCGCGTCGAGGTGCTGTTCGACTCCGGGATCCGCCGCGGGTCCGACATCGCCACCGCCCTGGCTCTCGGGGCCCGCGCCGTCCTGGTTGGCCGGGCTCACCTGTACGGGCTCGCCGCTGCGGCCGAAGCCGGCGTCCGGCACGCCATCGACATCCTGGCCGGGGAACTGCGAACGGCGATGGCCCTGTGCGGCGCGGCCGCCCTGTCCGATCTCGGCCGCGATCTGCTGCGCGTGAGCGGCCCGCCGCGGGCCGCCCCTTAACGCGGTGAACACCGGCCTCGGCGGGTAGCCGGGAAATACGCGGCAGGCGATGGATCGGCTCGCGCCGCCGGATGCCCAGACCGATTACCACCCCCGGCACCGCTACGGATTGCCAGCCGGGACACCGTCCGGGCGCCGCGCTGCTGGACCACCTGCGACCGGCCGGTCATAGCTGGCGCCGGATTCCCGGTTCGCTCTCGACCTGTTCGATCTGGTGACTGAGGTCGCCTTCCAGTGATGTCCAGGCCTGGCCGCGGCGGCCCAGCGGCAGCACGGTCCGCTGGGCACCATCTTCGAGCAGCAGTGCCAGTGCTCCGCAGATGGAGAACGCCGCGAGCGGCACCCCGATCCAGCCGGAGGCTGTCTCCACCCTCCGGCCCAGCGGTTAGGCCCCGCATCATCGGGGGTTAGGCCCCGCATCATCGGGTAGACCGCGGCACCACGCTCCGATGCCCGCTGCGTGAAAGGACGTGTCATGGCTGATCAGCCACTGCGCGGCCGCAAGGTCGCGATCCTGCTCGCCCCCGCCGGAACCGAGCAGGCCGAGTTCACCGAGCCGAGGAAGGCCGTGACCGAGGCCGGCGCCGACGCCGACGTGATCGGCGTGGAGGCCGGCCCGGCCCGCACCTACAACCATGACCTGGAGCCCGGCGAGACCTTTACTGTCGAGATGACCTTCGACCAGGTGTCCGCTGACGACTACGACGCCGTCATCGTGCCAGGCGGCACGGTGGGCGCGGACAAACTACGTGGCCAGGCAGCCGCCGTCGGTTTCGTGCGGGGTTTCCTCGAGGCCGGCAAGCCGACCGGGGTGATCTGCCACGGCCCCTGGATCCTGGTCGAGGCCGGTGTGGCCCGTGGCCGCACGCTCACCTCTTATCCCACGCTGGCCACCGACATCCGCAACGCAGGCGGGACCTGGGTCGACCAGGAAGTAGTGACCGATCTGGGGCTGGTGACCAGCCGCAACCCAGGCGACCTGCCCGCGTTCTGCGCCACGATCGTGGCGGAGTTCGCCAAAGGCCGGCGCCCAGCCGCGGCCCCCAGCAGCTAACCTCCCGGCCCGGCGGCGGAGGTTATTACGGCCGGAAGGTGTCCGGACCCGGGAAGGCACCATGGCGATCCCGTGATGGCGGTGGCTATCCACCCGCACATCCAGTGCCGCGGAACCGGGGTGGCCTACTCATAGTCCTGGCCCTGGTCCGGTGTGCCCTGGAGGCGGCGGGAACCGATACCGACAGCGCCACGATCCGGGTAGCGGCGCTGGCCGGGCTGGAGCAGGGTATGCCGGCGGCGGCGGCGCGGCGATCGCGGTCCTCGCCGGTGCGGTGGGCCGGCGGCCCGCTGACCTCACTATCCCCTGGGCGGTCATCCCCTTCCCGGGAATCCTTATCGCTGCTGGGCCGCGGAACGGCTTGCGCGGCCGGCCGGGCTGGCGTCACGCCCTGCGGATCCTGCTCGGCTCCATCACGTGATCCGCGAGCTGTGCACCCATCCATGCCGCTGGGCATCGACGCTCGCAGGCATGGCGCCCCGCCGCACCGGTCCGCTCGGCGGGGCAGGCCTGCTGGCCCTGGTGCTGCCGCTGGCCATCTGGTCCAGCGGCATGCCGTTCGCGGTAGCGGTCACCGGAGTATTCGCCTAGCAGGTGCTGTCACTGTGGCTGCCGGCTGCCGTCGCACTGTCCGGTTTGCCGACGCTGCGGGCGCTGGGCGAGCACCGGAACGGCGGCCGCCGTCACGGGCAGAGGTGACACCGTGAGCAGGTCTACGGCCAGCCGCAACGCCGGCCGCGCTACCGGCCGCCTCCGCCGGTATGCACTGGACAGGAGGCTGATTCCCGCATCACTGAGCTCACTGAGGGTGGCAGCTCCCGAGGCGTTCACTCTCCTGCCTTGCCGTCAGCCGTTACCGGTTTCACCGCCGCCCGGGCGGGCAGGGGGCGCGGCCGCAGCGACATGGAGGCAAGCCTGATGGAAGACACAACTGGCAATCCGCTCGCCGTGGTCACCGGCGCCTCGAGCGGCATTGGCCGCGAGCTGGCCGCCCGGTTCGCCGAGAACGGCTACGACCTGCTGGTGGCGGCCGAGGACGAGCGCATCGAGGCCGCGGCCCGATCGCTGGCCGGGCCCGGGATCCAGGCCATTCCCGTCCAGGCCGACCTGGCCACGTTCGACGGTGTCGAGGATCTGTGGCAGCTCATCCAGGCCACGGGACGGGTGCCGGAGGCGGTAGCGATCAACGCCGGCGTCGGCGTCGCCGGTGACTTCGCCCGGGACAACGACCTGGCCGACGAGCTGAGGCTGATCGGCCTGAACGTCACCGGCGCCGTTCACCTGGCCCGGCGTGTGCTGCCGGGGATGATTGCGGCCGACCGCGGGGGCCTCCTGTTCACCTCATCGATCGCCGCGACCGCGCCTGGGCCGTATCACGCCACCTACGCCGCGTCCAAGGCGTTCCTGCTGTCGTTCGCCGAGGCCCTGCGGTACGAGCTGCGCGACACCGGCGTGACGGTCACCGCGCTGCTGCCCGGGCCGACGGACACTGAGTTCTTCGACCGGGCCGGCATGCAGGGCACCAAGCTGGGCGAGCAGACCGGAAAGGACGATCCCGCCGAGGTGGCCCGGGAGGGCTTCGAGGCGCTGATGGCCGGCAAGGACAAGGTCATCGCCGGGTCGGCGAAGAACAAGGCCCAGGCGGCGGCGGCCCGGATCATGCCCGAGACGGTCACGGCCGCCGCCCAGGCGCGCCAGACCGAGCCGGGCAGCGGCGGCCGGCCGGATGCGCCCCGGTGAGCCCGGCGAACAAGGTGCCGGCCGAGCTGACCTTCATCGGAACGGCCACAACCTTGCTGAGCGTAGGGCCGTTTACGGTCCTCACCGACCCGAACTTCCTGCACCGCGGGGAACGCGCTTATCTGGGCTACGGATTGTGGTCCAAACGGCTGACCGAGCCGGCTCTGACACCGGAGCAACTGCCGCCCGTCGACGTGATCGTGCTGTCCCACCTGCACGGTGATCACTGGGACTCCCGATCCCGTCGTGAGCTCAGTCACGACCTGCCGGTGGTGACCACGCCGCATGCCGCGCGCCGGCTGCGGACCCGGCAGGGATTCGCCGCGGCGGTGGGACTGCGGACATGGCAGCAGCACTCACTGATCAAGGACGGGTACACGCTCACGATCACCTCCGCGCCGGCAGAGCATTCCACCAGCCCGGTCATCAGGACACTGCTGCCGCCGGTGATGGGCTCGGTCCTGGAGGCAGCAGATCAGGACGGGCGGGTGGTCCGGCGGATCTACATCAGCGGTGACACCATGGTTTTTGGCGGGCTCGATGCCATCGCCGAGCGGCACGGGCCGGTGGACGCCGCCGTGCTGCACGTAGGGGGCACCACGCTTCCCGGTGGCTTCGTGGTCACGATGACCGGCGCCGACGCGGTCGAGTGCCTGCGGCGGATCCGTCCCCGGATGGCCATCCCGGTGCACTACGACGACTACGGCGTCTTCAAGTCAGGCCTGGACGACGTGCGCAGGGCCACCGAAGGCGCCGGGCTCGGGGTCGAGATGCGTTACGTCCGGCGGGGCGAAACGACGGCGCTGTGATGGCGGCCCGTGTCACGGTGGTGGTCGCGACCCGCAACCGGCGCCCGGAGCTGCTGCGCACCCTGGATAGGCTGCACCAGCTCCCGGAACGGCCGCCGGTGATCGTGGTAGACAACGCCTCGGCGGACGGCAGCGCGGCCGCGGTGCGCGAGCGCTTCCCGGGCGTTACGCTGCGGGTACTGCCGCGCAACGCCGGCGCCGCGGCGCGCAACGCGGGCGTCGCCCTGGCGGCCACGCCCTACGTCGCGTTCAGCGACGATGATTCCTGGTGGGAGCCGGGCGCGCTGGCCCGGGCGGCGACGGCGCTGGACGCCGACCCGCGGCTCGGCCTTGTCGCCGCCCGCACGCTGACCGGCCCAGCCCGCGAACCGGACCCGGTCAATGCGCTGATGGCCCACTCGCCGCTGCGCGACGGCCGGGCCGCCGAGGTACTCGGCTTCCTGGCTTGCGCCTGCGTGGTGCGGAAAGAAGCATTCATGGGCGCCGGAGGGTTCAGCTCACTGCTGTTCTTCGTCGGCGAAGAGCGGCTGCTCAGCTATGACCTGGCGACCGCGGGGTGGGCCCGGCACTACCTCCCGGACGTCGTCGCGGTGCACGAGCCATCAGCGGCCCGTCCAGGCTCGCACCTGCGGCGTCAGGCCGAACGCCGTAACCTGCTGCTCACCGCGTGGCTGCGGCGGCCCGCGCCAGTGGCGCTGGCCGAGACGCTGCGCCTGGCCGCAGGTGCCGCCCGCGATCCCGAT
>JBAPYC010000527.1:0-2020 GCA_049284535.1 Streptosporangiaceae bacterium | reverse complement strand
GGAGCAGGCGCTGGAGCTGATGCCCGAGCTGCTCGGCGACGAGCGGGCCGGCATCCGGTACGCGATCAACGGGCTGATCTCGATGACCCCGGACGGGCACCCGCTGCTCGGCGAGATGCCCGAGGCCAAGGGACTGTGGGCGGCCGCGGCCAGCTGGATCAAGGAGGGTCCGGGCTGCGGGCGGGCCGTGGCGGAGCTGATGAGTGGCCGGGTGCCCGCGGTGGATGTGCACGAGGCCAACGCGGCCCGGTTCTATCCGTACCAGCAGACGGCCGAGCACGTCCGCGGCCGGGCCCGCGAGGGCTTCAACAAGATGTACGGCATCGTGCACCCCGGCGAGCAGTGGGAGTCTGGCCGCCCGGTCCGGGTAGGCCCGGCCTATGACCGGGAACGTGAGCTCGGGGCCGTGTTCTACGAGACCGCGGGCTGGGAGCGGCCGTTCTGGTACGGCTCCAACGAGCCGCTGCTGGAGCGGTACGCAGGCCAGCTGATGGAGCGCCCGGCCGAGTGGGAATCGCGCTGGTGGTCGCCGGTCATCAACGCCGAGCACCTGGCCATGCGGGACGCGGCCGCGCTGGTCGACCTGTCCGCCTTCGCCGTGCTGGAGATCTCCGGTCCGGCCGCGCTTGACGCGGTGCAGAACCTGTCCGTGGCGCAGCTTGACGTGCCGGTGGGACGGGTGGTGTATACCTCGTGGCTGGACGAGAACGGCGGCTTCCGGGCCGACCTGACCGTGATGCGGCTGGCCCGCGACCGGTTCCGGGTGGTGACCGGCGGCGCCACCGGCATGTCCGACGCCCAGTGGATCCGTGACCACTTGCCTGCGGGCGCGTTCCTGGCCGACCTGACCTCAGCCTGGACCACGATCGGGCTGTGGGGCCCGCGGGCCCGGGACGTGCTGGCCGCGGTCACGGCCGACGACGTGTCGCACGCCGGGTTCGCGTTCGGCACCTGCCGGGAGATCGAGGTGGCCGGCATCGTGGTGCTGGCCTCGCGGATCTCCTACGTGGGCGAGCTCGGCTGGGAGCTGCACGTGCCGATCGAGCAGGGCGCCCGGGTGTGGGACGCGCTGTGGCAGGCGGGCCGGCCGCACGGGCTGATCCCGGCCGGCATCGGCGTGTACGGCACGACCGGGCGGCTGGAGAAGGGGTACCGCGCGTTCGGCGCCGAGCTCACGCCCGACTACACGCTGGTCGAGGCGGGTATGACCAGGCCCAAGGTCAAGGCCCAGGACTTCATCGGCAAGCAGGCCTATCTGGCTCAGCGGGCCGAACCGCCGTGCGCGGTGCTGTGCACGCTCACCCTGGATGACCCCACCTCGGCCGACGGCACCCCGCGCTACATGCTCGGCGGCGAGCCGATCCTGTCTGCCGACGGCGAGCGCCTGGTCGATGCCAAGGGGCGGCCGTCCTACGTGACCAGCGCGGGCTCAGGTCCGTCGGTGGGCCGGCACCTGCTGATGGCCTACCTGCCCGCCGCGCAGGCGACCGAGGGCAACGCGCTGCGGGTGGAGTACATGGGCGAGCAGTTCCCGGTCACAGTGGCCCGGGCCAGCGCCACCCCGCTGTTCGACCCGGAAAACGAGCGGATCCGGAGCTGAGGAAGTACTGCCATGGACATTCTGGTCGGCGTCAAGCGCGTGCCGACAGTGGGCGGCAAGATCGCGGTGACCCCGGACGGGCAGGAGGTGGACACCCGGATGTCCGGGTTCTCCATCAGCCCGCACGAGGAGTGCGCGGTCGAGGAGGCGGTGCAGATCACCGAGCGGGAGGGCGGCTCGGTCACCGTGCTGACCCTGGGCCCTGAGGCCGCTATCGAGCAGCTGCGCGACGCGCTGGCCCTGGGCGCGCACCGGGCCGTGCTGCTGGAGACGGATGGTCGCGAGTTCGGCCCGGTCGCGACCGCGGCCGCCATCGCCGCGCAGGTGCGGGCCCATCCCTGCGACCTGGTCCTGCTGGGCAACGAGGCGGCCGACACCGGCGACTACCAGGTCGGCATCCGGCTGGCGCACGAGCTCGGC
>JBAPYC010000526.1:0-3787 GCA_049284535.1 Streptosporangiaceae bacterium | reverse complement strand
GGGCCGGCCGGCCGGTCGCGGGCATGCAGGCCAAGATCGTCGATCCGGCCACGGGCGCCGACCTGCCCGACCGCACGCCCGGCGAGTTCGCCTTCCGCGGCGTGTCCCGTTTCGCCCGGTACTATCGCGACCCGCAGACCACGGCCGAGCGGATCGATGCCGATGGCTGGTACCACTCGGGTGACCTGCTGGAACGTGACGAACAGGGCCGCTTCCGGTTCCACTCCCGGCTCAGCGACGTGCTCAAGGTCGGCGGCGAGAACGTCGCGGCCGCCGAGATCGAGGACAAGATCGCCGCCGTGCCAGGCGTGTCCGTCGTCCAGGTGGTGGCCGCCCCCGACGGGCACTACGGCGAGGTAGCGGCGGCCTTCGTCGAACTGGCCCCCGGCGCCTCGCTGACTGAGGCCGAGGTGATCAAGCACTGCCTGGACCACATGGCGACGTTCAAGGTGCCACGCTACGTCCGGTTCGTCGGCGAGTGGCCGATGTCCGGCACCAAGATCCAGAAGGGCAAGCTCCGCCAGCGGATCGCCGATGAGCTCGCCGAGGCCGCGGTCACCACGGCGCCGCACCTGACCAGGGGCTAGCCGGACGTTTCCAACCAACCGTAAGGGATACTGACGCGTGCGAGCCGGCCACATCACCAACATCTTGATCGAGCTGGACGGCGACCAGGCCCGGGCGATCTCGGACTGGACCCGGGACCACCTGGACGGCCCTGAGTGGGAGCACACCAGCGAACGCTCGGTCTATGTCGGCAGCCGGCGGGGGCAGGCCGACATGCCGTATGAGTTCTTCGGTTAGGGCCGTGGCGGAAGAGGCCCTGAGCCCGCACTGGGCGGATCAGGGCAAAGGAGCGGCCGGACGGGCTCCAGAAAGCTGGCTCGGCCTAGTCGGTCAGCTCCGCGAGCTGCAGGACGCCGTGGCCGGCTCGGTGCCCCCGCCTGAGGTAGCGGCGGAGGTCAGCGCCCTGCTCGCCCGTTCCCGGCAGCTGCTCGAGCCGTACGCGGTCAGCGACGAGGACCGGGTCTTCGGCCGGCTGCTGACGGTGCGCGGACGGGGGCAGACGCTCATCCCCCCGCTCGTCATCTCCCACCAGGGCGACGGCGAGCTCCGCGCGACCACCCAGTTCGGTGCCTTCTACGCGGGCAGCCGCGGGGCCATACACGGTGGCGCGCTGGCGCTGATGTTCGACGACGCCATGGGCCATACGGCTGGCCACGGCCATCGGCCGCCCTTTCGCACCGCGTACCTGCGTCTGGAGTACCGGAGCGTGGCACCGCTCGGCCGGAGGCTGGCCGTGGCGATTCGGGTGACCGAGCAGGCCGGCCGTAAGCGCTACCTGCACGGCACCCTGCACGACGGGGACCGGCTATGCGCGGAGGCGACCGCGCTGTTCGTCGACCTGCGTCCGGGTCAGCCGTGAACCCCGCCGGGCCGCAGCTGACGGTTGGCAACCGGAACTTCGCCGCCACGCCCGGTTCAGCCCCGTTCCGTCGTCCGTGAGCCAGAACCAGATGATGCTATCTCTGCCATGCTGATCAGCCGCTCGGTGGCGGCCAGGAAGTCCTCGGCCATCTCGCGGACCACCTCCCCCGCTGGGCGGACCGCGTTCATCAGCCCGACGCCCTGGCCGACGAAGTAGGTCGCCAGCTCCAGCGCCTGCGGGTCCTCCTTCGCCGCCCGGGCATCCACCCGGCGCAGGGCGGGCTCGGCCAGCAAGCCCTGCAGCGGCATGGGCAGCGGCGGCGGTGCCTCAGCGGCCGACCAGGCCCGCGTCCAGCCGGAGACCAGCTGGCGTGCGGGCTTGCCGGTCCGCGCGGCGGAACGCAGCGTGTCACGGGAGGTTGCGGCGAGGAACTTGCGGACCGTCCCGGGCGGCGTGTCGGCCTCCCGCGTGGTCAGCCAGACCGAACCGGTCCACGCTCCATCCGCGCCCAGCGCCACGGCCGCGGCCATCTGGCGCCCGGTGACGATCCCGCCGGCCGCCAGCACCGGCACCGACCGGACTGGCCGGATCGCCTCGATCACCTCGGGCACTAGCACCATGGTTGAAACCTCGCCGGTGTGGCCGCCCGCCTCGGTTCCCTGTGCCACCAGGATGTCGACGCCGACCCGGACCTGCTTCACCGCGTGTTCCCTGGCGCCCACCAGCGCGGCCACAGGCACGCCCTCCTTCTTGGCCCGCTCGATCATGTAGCCAGGTGGCACACCCAGGGCATTGGCCACCAGCCGGACCGGGTGGCTGAAGATGACATCAAGCAGTTCCTGGCCGAGACCCTCGCGCACAAGCGGGGTCTTCGCCAGGAAGTCATCGTCGATGTCGACCGCGATCCCGTGGCGGCCGAGCAGGTCCGCCACGAAGGCCCGGTGCCCGGGCGGGACCGCCGACATCAGCCGCTGCTGGTCGTGTGCCTCACCCCGGCCGACGAAATCCGCCGGGATGATCACGTCAGCACCGTAGGGCCGGCCCTTGACCTGGCGGTCGATCCAGGAGAGTTCCTGGTCGAGCCGCTCTGGGCTGAACGCCTGCACACCGAGGACGCCGAACCCCCCAGCGTTGGTCACCGCCGCCACGACGTCCCGGCAGTGGCTGAACGCGACCAGCGGGAAGTCGACGCCGAGCAGGTCGCAGACGGGAGTTCTCATGGCACCGCATCCTTTTCGGCTGGGGCGCGCGGCAGGTCCACCATGCGGATGTCGTCGCCCTCGATGTGCATGACAATCTTGACACCCTGGTCTGGCGCGGCGCCCAGGACGTGCTCCATCTGGCTGAGGTAGCCGACGGCCTGGGACAGGCTCCTGATCCCGGCGGTCAGGACCGCTCCCAATCGGCCAGGATCTTGCCGACCTCGGCGGCCGCGGGCCTGCTCGCGGGAATCTCGGCGGGCGTCCGGGAGAAGCGTGGCGCGGGCGCGGCCTGCAGGGTGCCGTCGTGGTCGACCACGGTGCCGCGGGCGGCCATATGCGGATGCGCGGGGACCTCCCCGAAGGCCAGCACCGGGGTGACGCACGCGTCGGTGGCGGCGAAGATCCCGGCCCACTCGTCCCGGGTCCGGGTGGCGAAGACCTCGGCGAACCTCGCCTTTACCTCCGGCCAGCGGGACCTGTCCATCTGCTCGGGCAGCTCCTCCGGGGAGAGCCCGAGACCCTCCAGGAGGGCGCGGTAGAACTGCGGCTCGATCGCGCCGACGGCGACGAACCGGCCGTCGGCGCAGGTGTAGGTGTCGTAGAACGGGGCGGCGCCGTCCAGCAGGTTCACGCCGCGCTCATCGGTCCACCAGCCGGTCGGCAGCATCCCCCACACCATCTGCACGAGCAGGGAAGCGCCATCCACCATGGCCGCATCCACCACCTGGCCGTGTCCGGACCGCTGGGCTTCCCACAGGGCGGCCAGCACGCCGGTCACGAGCAGCATGGACCCGCCGCCGAAGTCGCCGACGAGGTTCAGCGGCGGCACCGGGCGCTCCCCCGCCCGGCCGATCGCATGCAGCGCTCCGGTGAGCGAGATGTAGTTGATGTCGTGCCCCGCTCGCGGGGCCAGCGGGCCGTCCTGTCCCCACCCCGTCATGCGCGCGTAGACCAGCCGGGGATTGCGGGCAAGGCATTCATCGGGGCCCACACCCAGCCGTTCGGTAACACCGGGGCGCAGGCCTTCCAGCAGCACGTCCGCCCGGTCCACCAGGCTCAGCAGGGCCTCGCGTCCTTCGGCCTCCTTCAGATTCGCCGCGACCAGCCGCCGGCCGCGCAGGGTCGGGTCCACGGCGCCGGCCGGGCCGAGCCGGAG
>JBAPYC010000525.1:0-1553 GCA_049284535.1 Streptosporangiaceae bacterium | reverse complement strand
GCCGCTGCTCGCGGCCGGCGCCGGAGTGCTCCTGCTCGGCGGCGGCCTGCTGGTCGTCCTGACCCGCCGCCGCCGGCCCCGCCTAGCCCGCCACCGTCGGGCCGCCTGACCTGCCGCCAGGCGCTCTCCATCCCGGCTCCATCACCGGCACACCCTGATTCCTCGGCCGCGCCCTACAACAGTTCCATGGCGTGGTTGATGATCGTTGCCGCCGGCCTGTTCGAGACCGGCTTCGCGGTGTCGCTGAAGCTGAGCCACGGGCTGACCAGGCTCTGGCCGACCGTGGCCTTTGCCGTCTGCGCGCTGGCCAGCTTCGGGCTCCTCACCGTCGCACTGCGCCAGCTGGAGGTGGGCGCGGCCTACGCGGTGTGGACCGGGATCGGGTCGGCCGGCGCCGCCATCGTCGGCATGCTCTGGCTCGGCGACCCGGTCTCCGCCGTCAAGCTAGTGTCGCTCGGCCTGATCCTGGCCGGCGTGGTCGGGCTCAACCTGTCCGGTGTCACGCCTCCGTGAGCGCGCGACCAGACGCCGGATCAGCTCGACCAGCGCGCTGATGGCCAGGGTGGCGCCGAACGCCACCAGCAACCCGACCCACGGCTTGTCCTCGAACGCCTGGCCGCCGATGCGGCCCAGGAAGAACGCGTAGCAGGCCCAGAGCACGCCCGCGATCGCGGTCGCGACCATGAAGCGGCGGTGGTTGTAACGGACGATGCCGCAGACCAGCGTCACCGCGGTCCGGCCGCCCGGCACGAACCGGCAGACCACGATGAGCGGCATGCCGAACCGCTCCAGCGAACGCTCGGCCCAGGCCAGCCGCTCCTGTCCCTTGTCGCCCTTGAAGAACCGGCGCTGCGCCCACGGCCCGAAGCGCCACCCGATCAGGTACGACAGATTGTCGCCGAGGAACGCGCCGAGCGCGGCGCAGGCCACCAGCACCGCGATCCGCGGGTCGGAACTGCCCGCGGTGGCCACCCCGAGCGTGATCACGATCGTCTCGCTGGGCAGCACCGGCAGCACCGCGTCCAGCGCCGGGATGATCACCGCGATCAGGTAGGAGACGACCGAGCCGAGCTGCAGAATGCTGAATGAGTTCACCGGCCTGCCGCCCGGCTCCGGTCCTGCCACAGGCTAGCCACGACCGCGGTCGCGACCACCACGGCGATCACGGCCAGGCTCACCGTGACCGGCACGTGAATCAGCGGGTCCAGCAGCATCTTGGCGCCGATGAACACCAGCAGCACGGCGATGCCCTGCTTCAGCAGAGCGAACCGGTCCACCGCGCCGGCCAGCAGGAAGTACAGCGCCCGCAGGCCCAGCAGGGCGAACGCGTTCGAGGTGAACACCACGAACAGGTCGCGGGTCACGCCGAACACGGCGGGGATCGAGTCGAGCGCGAACATCAGGTCCGTGACCTCGATCGCGACCAGGGCCACCAGCAGGGGCGTGACCATGAGCCGGCCGCCGGACCGCACGATGAAACGGTCGCCGGCGAAGTCGCCGGTGACCGGCAGCAGCCGGCGCAGGCCGCGCGTGATGAGCCGGCCCGGTGACCC
>JBAPYC010000524.1:0-4907 GCA_049284535.1 Streptosporangiaceae bacterium | reverse complement strand
CCGAGATAAGCGTTCAGCGCCTCGGCGACCAGCGCCGACAGCGACATCTCCTGCTCGATGGCCTGGTGCTTGATCTGCTTGATCAGCCCGATCGGCAGGTACACGTTGAACTGCTTCAGGTCTTGGTCGCCCACGAGTTAGGATGCTAGCAATCTATCTGGCTATTAGCAAAAGCGTCTCCGCGGAGACGTGCCTGCGTAGACCTGCCTGCGTACCCTGAGCTCATGTCCGGCCAGATGGGTGAGCGCTCGGCGCTCGACGATGTGAAAGCGGAGCTGGTCGCGCGCGAGCCCATCTTCCACAAGCCCGAACTGGGCACGACGCGGGAGGCGTATCTGGCGCAGACCGCCGAGGACTACTGGGAGGTCGGTGCGTCGGGCCACATCTACGACCGCGACTTCGTGGTCGAAGAACTCGTCAAGCGCGGCAAGGTTACGGGCGATGAGCACTGGGTCATCAGCGACGCGGTGCCGCCAGCTCGGGCTCGGCACGTACGCGCTGACCTATCGGCTAGACCAGGCGGGGCGCCTGACCCGCCGACTGACGCTCTGGCGCCGGGATCCGGGCGGCTGGAAGATCCTCTACCACCAGGGAACTATCGTCGGCGAGCCCTGATCGGCGAGCCCTGGTGGATGCCCGTGACCCGGGCGAGGTCGAGCTTGGTCGCGTCCTCGCTGCCCGGGGTGGCGGTGTAGATGACGATCTTGAGGTCGGTGTCGCTGTCGTTGAGGACGTCGCAGTCCACGGTGATGTCACCGATCTCGGGGTGCTTGATCGTCTTGCGGTCCTCGGCGTGACCGCCGACCGTCCCGTCGTTCCACAGCGCCTCGAACTGCGCGTTGCCGTCGAGCCTGCTGCGGATCAGCGCGGCCAGCCGCTTGTCGTTCCGATAGTGGGCCGAGGCGCGGCGCAGGTCGGCGACGACCGCACGATCGGTCGCCTCGCGCCGCTCCGATATGACCGGCCGGTCGGCCAGCCGGCCGGGTGAGTCGGCGGCGACCGGGAACCGGGATTTCACCAGGTTGCGGTCCTCGGGCGCGATGGCGGACGGGTCCCCGAGCAGCGAGGCCCAGCTGCGGTTCCACCACAGCAGCCGCCAGTCCGCCGCGAACACCGCGACCGGCGTCTCCCCCAGCCGGGTCAGCACGCGCTGCATGCCGGGAGGGATGTGATCGTTGATCATCCCGTCCAGCGGCGCCTGCAGGCCCGCGAGCCGGTACAGGTGATCACGCTCCTGGCCGGACAGCCGGAGCGCGCGGGCCAGGGCGCTGACCACTTGCGCGGACGGGGTCGAGGCACGGCCCTGCTCGAGGCGGACGACGTAGTCCACCGAGACCCCGGCGAGTTCCGCCAGCTCCTCGCGGCGCAGGCCTGCGGCGCGGCGCGCGCGCCCGGCTGGCAGCCCGACGTCCGCTGGTGTCAGCCGGTCCCGCCAGGCGCGGATCGTCGCGCCCAGGCCCGTTTCGTCCGAGGTCAAGCTTCGTCCGAGGTCATGCTGCCATTATCCCTGCCTGGCTCCGGGCCAGGGTGGTACGGGTTTTCCTATGGTCGGGGCATCCCTGGTTGTCCCGTGCGGGGCAGGCGATGCTGGAGGCATGACCACAATTACCTTCATTACCGGGGCGAACAAGGGCCTCGGCTACGAGACCGCCCGCCGCCTGACCGAGCTCGGCCACACCGTCATCCTCGGCGCCCGGGACCCGGAGCGCGGCCAGGAGGCGGCCCAGCGGCTCGGCATCCGCTTCGTGCCGATCGACGTCACCGACGATGCGTCCGTCGCGAAGGCGGCCGCCGACGTCGAAGCGCACGAGGGCCTTATCGACCGGCTCATCAACAACGCCGGCATCATCGGCAGCCACGCCAAGGCCGAGGATCTCACCGGTGACGACGCGGCGCTTGTCTTCGACACGAACGTCGTGAGCATGGTCCGCGTCACGCACGCGTTCCTGCCGCTGCTGCGGCGCTCGGACGCCCCGGCGGTCATCAACGTCAGCAGCGGGGTGGGCTCGCAGACCCTGACCCACGACCCGGACCGGGTCGAGTCCAAGGTCGTCGCACCGCTCTACCCCGCCTCCAAGGCGGCGGTGACCATGCTGACCATGCAGTACGCGAAGGCGCTGCCGGACGTCCGGTTCAACGCCGCCGACCCCGGTTACACCGCCACCGACCTGAACGGGCACCACGGCCACCAGAGCGTTACCGAGGGCACCGATGCGATCGTCACCCTGGCCACGGAACCGGCCACGGCAGGCACCGGGCGTTTCATCGACCGCTTCGGGCCTGTGCCCTGGTGACGTGCCCTCCCGGGTCTTGCCAACACTGGCCCCTTGGCTCCCATACTGATAACCGTGAGCAGCGACGTGATCCAGCAGCGGGCGGAGATCGAGGGTGAGATAGCGGGCCGCACCCTGTGCGATCAGCTGCGGCAGCTGGCCGAGGCCGCCGGTGAGGCTCCCGCGTATTCCGACGAGACCGGCGAGGGCTGGTCGTCGCTGACCTGGGCGCAGGCCAGGCAGCGGGTGCTGGAGGTGGCGGCGGGATTCGCCGCCCTCGGGCTGGCGCCAGGTGAGCGGGTCGCGCTGATGCTCCCGAACCGCAGCGAGCACGTGCTTGCCAACCTCGGGGCGGTGCACGGGGGCGGCCTGGGGGTCACGCTGTACGCCACGCTGGCGCCCGAGCAGATCGCCTACGTGGCCGCGGACTGTGATGCCCGGATCGCGGTGCTGGACGGAGCCGGCGAACTGGCCCGCTGGCAGCCGGTCCTGGAGCAGCTGCCCGGGATAGCGAAAATCGTCGTCCGGGATCCCGCCGCCTGCCCGGCCGGTGATCAGTACCTGACGTGGGCTGACCTGGTGGCGCTGGGCCGGGAACGGCTAGGCGCCGAGCCCGGTGAGATCCCGGCCCGGATGGCGGCGATCACGCCGGACGATCCGCTGGCCCTGCTCTACACCTCGGGCACCACCGGCAATCCCAAGGGCGTCCTGCTCACGCACCGCAACATCCTGTACGCGATGGCGACCGTCGACCGGCTCGGCACCGTCAGCCCGCGGGTCCGCTGGGTCTCCTACCTGCCGCTGGCGCACATCGCCGAGCGCATGTTCAGCGTGTACCTGCCGATCCACTTCATCGGCCACGTCCATTTCTGCCCCGATTCCGCGCAGCTGGTGCGGGTCATCGGGCAGGTGCAGCCGACCGCGTTCTTCGGCGTGCCCCGGGTGTGGGAAAAGATCATGGCCGGCATCCAGGCCCTGCTCACGGCCGAGCCGGACGAGGGCAAGCGAGCCGCCGCCCGCCACGCCATGGACATCGGCCGCCGGTACGTGGAGAGCTGCCAGGACGGCCAGACGACGCCGCCAGAACTCGCGGCCCAGTTCCGGGTGGCGGACGAGCAGGTACTCGGGCCGATCCGCGGCCTGCTCGGCCTGGGCGAGGCCGAATCGGTCTCCAGTGCCGCGGCGCCGCTGCCCCCGGACGTGGGCGCCTTCTTCGCCGGGCTGGGCATGAAGATGCTCGACGTGTACGGGATGACCGAAACCACGGGCGCCTTCACCGCCAACACGGCCGCCGGGTTCAGGCTCGGCACGGTGGGCCGGCCGGTCCCCGGCATGGAGGTCACGATCGCCGGCGACGGCGAGATCCTGGCCCGCGGGCCGATGAACACCCCCGGCTATCTCAACCAGCCCGGCCTGACCAGCGCCCTCATCGACGCCGACGGATGGCTGCACACCGGGGACATCGGCACGATCACCTCCGACGGGTTCGTGTCAGTGACGGACCGGAAAAAGGAACTGATCATCACCGCGGGCGGGGAGAACATCGCCCCCGCGGCGGTCGAGAACGCGCTGGTAGCCCACCCGCTGATCGGCCAGGCGCTGGCCTACGGCGACCGGCGCCAGTACGTGGTGGCCCTGCTCACCCTGGACAGCGAAGTGGCGCCCGCCTGGGCGCGCGCCCGCGGGATCTCGGCCGGCTCGCTGGCGGCGCTGGCATCGGACCCGCAGGTGCTGGCCGAGGTGGCCACCGGGGTCGCCGCGGCCAACGAGCGGCTAGCCCGGGTCCAGCAGGTCAAGCGGTGGCGCCTGCTGCCGGTGGAGTGGACGGCGGAGACCGAGGAACTCACCCCCACCCTCAAGCTCAAGCGCCGGGTCGTGCACGCCAAGTACGCCGACGTCATCGACTCGCTGTATGACGCGTCGATCTGAGCGGTGACAGGAAGCAGCTCCGTTCGGTGGTTTCATGGCGGCGGACGGGGTGAGGAGGGTCGGAGTGGGATTGGCGATCCAAGGGGAGGATTTGGGGTGTCTGATCTCGGTGATGCCTCGGAGTTCCTGGTCCAGATGGAGAACCTGCTGCCGGCCGGCTTCCCGGCCGACGAGCGGGCGGAGCTGTTCCGGGCGGAGGCCGCCCGGGCGCGCGAGCTGGCGTCGGCCGGAATCCTGGTTCGCCTGTGGCGGGTGACCGGACGGCGGGCCAACGTGGGGATCTGGCGCGCGGCGACGACCGCGGCATTGCACGACGCGCTCGCGTCGCTGCCGCTGTTTCCCTGGCTGGACATCCAGGTCACACCGATCAGCCGTCACCCCAACGACCCGGTGCCCTAGGTTTCAGCCGGCCGGGTCCTGGCCGGCGATCTGCGAGGCTTGCCGCGCCGAGCGGAGCACGGCGTCGGTGATGCTTTCCCGGGCCCCATCGAACCTGGTCGACGGCACGGAGACCGCCACCGATCCGGCTACGGAGCCGTCAGAGCGGTAGAACGGGGCGGCGATGCAGCAGACGCCGTCCTGGAAAAGGCCGTCATCCACAGCCCAGCCCAGCTCACGCACCTTGCGCAACTCGCGGTTGACCGCGTCTAGCTCATCGGCGGAGGCCTCGGGCAGGCACTGCCTGAGCACGGCATGGCGCTGGGC
>JBAPYC010000523.1:0-34870 GCA_049284535.1 Streptosporangiaceae bacterium | reverse complement strand
GGCCCGGTCCGGCCGGCCCAGCGCCGCCGTGCTGGTGGTGGCGGGTTTCGGGTCGACCTGCTGTCACGAGGCCCACGCACTGCGCGCAGCGGAACCAGGGATGGAGATACGTCAGTTCTCCTACCTGGGCCTGAACGCCGCCGGGCAGGCGCTTCCCTACCGGGTGGCGGCCGGGGACGTGTCCATCCAGGTCCTCGGCGACCGGATGGCCACACAGGTGGACCAGCTGTATCAGCAGACCCACACGCCGGTGGACATCGTGGCGGAAAGCGAGGGCACGCTGGGCCTGTACGCGATGCTGGCCCGGCATCCGCACCTGCCGATCCGGTCCCTGGTGCTGCTCAGCCCGATCGTGGCGCCCGGGCAGGTCGGCCAGAGTGGCGGCACAGTGCCCGGGGCCGCGCTGACCACCCTCAACAGCCTGGTCGGCGGCATGTCGCCCTACGGCAGCTCCGGGGCGCAGGAACTGATCGACTCGGTCGGGGAGTTCGGCGCCAGCGACTTCGCCGCGGTCAGCCGGGATGCTGGACTGCCCTGGCTGGCTGTGGTGCCGCTGGCCGACGCGGTCACGCTGCCGGCCTGCCCGCTGGCGTCGAACGTGATCTTCGTGGCCGCCTTCCATGGCGGCCTGCTGGGTGATCCGGCCGTGCAGCGGATGGTCGAGACGTTCCTGACCAGCGATAGGTCCGGGGTGGCCGTAACCGGGCAGGCGGGCGCCTCCCAGCGCGACCTGCGCCGCGCGGCCCAGCTCATCACGGCCGGGGCGGCCGCCTGGCGGATGCCCGAACTCCGGTCGGCCTGCCCCTCCTAGCGCCTCCTGGCTGGCACGAGCGCGCGGCGATCCGCTACGCTATGGCCATGACGCGAACAGACGGCCTTCAGTGGTGGCGCCGCAGTTAGGCGGCGTCGTCATTCGCGTTCTGGACACAAGCGACCGCCTCGGAACCGGCGGCCGCTTTCGTTTTTCCTGGCCGCCTCCGGGGCCCGACCCGAGAGGCCACCGTGGACTCCCAGCCTGCGGATCTACAGCGCAAACAGATGACGACCCGCGGCGGCATGCGGGTAACCCGGACCGCTACGCCGTTCGACCCCGCCGAGCTCGGCCGGATCGCGGCCCTCGCTGACCAGCGGCGTGGCGGCGTGATGAGCTCCGGCATGGAGTACCCGGGCCGGTACAGCCGCTGGCACATGGCCTACGCCGACCCGTGCGTGGAGATCATCGCCACCGGTCGTCGGGTGACCGCGCGGAGCCTGAACGAGCGCGGGCGGGTGCTGATGCCGGTCATCCAGGCGGCTCTGCTCCGGGCCGGAGACCCGGACGGCCCCGGTCCCGCGGACGGCGCCGGTCATCCGGACGGCACGGGTCTGGTGGGCGGCGCGGGACCGGACGAGGTGTCGGTGCTGATACCGATGCCAGACCGGGAGTTCACCGAGGAAGAGCGCAGCCGCGTGCCGACCGTGTTCACCGCGCTGCGGGAAGTCACAGCCGCGTTCAGCTGCGAGGATCCGCACCTTGGCCTGTACGGGGCGTTCGGCTACGACCTGGCCTTCCAGTTCGAGCCGATCCGGCTGCGCCTGGACCGGCCGGCCAGCCAGCGCGACCTGGTCCTGCACCTGCCGGACGAGATCTGGGTGCTGGACCGCAAGCGCGAGGAAGCGGTGCGCTACTCCTATGAGTTCGAGCTGGCGAACAGATCCACGGCCGGGTTGTCCCGCCAGACGCCGGGCACCGCAGCGAGGCAGGCCACCCCGCCCGTTCGGGATGCTGAACTGCCCCCGCCGCCGGCGGCCGGCAGCTTCGCGCGCGTCGTGGCCGAGGCCCGGGAGCGGTTCGCCTGCGGCGACCTGTTCGAGGTCACCCCCGGTCACGTGTTCCACGGCCGGTGCGGGTCGCCGGCCGCCTTCTACGAACTGCTCCGCCAGCGCAACCCGGCTCCGTATGAGTTCCTGTTCAACCTGGGGGAGGGGGAGTACCTGGTCGGCGCGTCCCCCGAGATGTACGTGCGGGTCACCGGGGACCGGGTGGAGACCTGCCCGATCGCCGGCACGATCGCCCGCGGGCAGGACACCCTGGAAGACGCCGCGAACATCGCGACCCTGCTCGGCTCGGCCAAGGAGGAGTCCGAGCTGACCATGTGCACCGACGTGGACCGCAACGACAAGTCGCGGGTCTGCGTCCCGGGCTCGGTCCGGGTCATCGGCCGGCGCCAGATCGAGATGTACAGCCGCCTCATCCACACCGTGGACCACATCGAGGGCCGGCTGCGGCCCGGCATGGACGCGTTCGACGCTTTCCTGACCCACATGTGGGCGGTCACCGTGACCGGCGCGCCCAAGACCTGGGCCATGCAGTTCATCGAGGACCACGAGGAAACCCCGCGCCGCTGGTACGGCGGGGCCGTCGGCAAGATCGGCTTCGACGGCTCGGTCAATACCGGCCTGACCCTGCGCACCGCGCACATCACCGGCGGGATCGCCGCGGTGCGGGCGGGCGCGACCCTGCTGTTCGACTCGGTGCCTGAGGCCGAGGAGAAGGAGACGCAGATCAAGGCGCGTGCCCTGCTGGAGACGCTGGCCGAAGCCGGGCGGATCGCGGCGGGCGCCGAGGTGCGGCCGCCTGAGCCCGAGCCGTCCGCTGGCCGCGGCCTGCGCGTGCTGCTGGTCGACCACCAGGACTCGTTCGTGCATACCCTGGGCGACTACTTCCGCCAGCAAGGCGCCGAGGTGACCACGCTGCGGTCCGGATTCGCCCCGGAACTGCTCGACTCCTACGCACCGGACCTGGTGGTCCTCTCGCCCGGCCCGGGACGGCCGGCCGACTTCGGCTGCGCCGCGCTGCTGGACGAGGTGTACGCGCGCGGCCTGCCGGCCTTCGGCGTCTGCCTGGGCCTGCAGGCCATGGTGGAGCACGCCGGCGGTGCCCTGTCGCTGCTGCCCGAACCCGCGCACGGCAAGCCGGGCGTGATCAAGGTAGCCGGGGGAGCGCTGCTGGACGGCTTGCCCGCCGAGTTCACCGCCGGGCGCTACCACAGCCTGTACGCACCGGCCGGGGAGGTCCGGGGCGGGTTCGAGGTGACCGCGTCGCTCTGTTCGCCGGAAGGGGCGGCCGGGGTGGTGATGGCCATCGAGGACGCCGCAGCCGGCCGGTGGGCGGTGCAGTTCCATCCTGAGTCGATCCTGACCGCGTCCGGCCGGGCCGGGCACCAGATCATCGGCAACGTCCTGGACCTGTGCCGCGCCAGGCAGGGGGCGGGCGCGCGTGTCGTATCGTGAGTGGCCGCGCGGGCCGGTGAGCTGTTGTTACTGTGCTAGTTATGAGGAGCGTTGAGCCTGAGGTTTTCCTGGTCGCCCGCCCCAAGGTTGACTACGAGGCGATGGCCGCCTACCTGCGCGAGGTCGGCGGCGAGCGCTGGCTGGAGCAGATTGACCGCGGTCAGCTCGAGGCCCAGGACCTCGCGGAGTTCGCGGGCAAGATGTGCTACCGCTCGTGGGAGCCGGGCCTCAACCCTAATGTCCGCAAGGTCCGCAATGACCAGGACGCTTACCTGCAGAACATCCTGAAGCAGCAGCACGGCTCGGTGCTCGAGCATGCGAGCTTCACGTTTGTCCTGCACAACGTCTCGCGTGTCCTTACTCATGAACTCATTAGGCATCGGCCCGGGACAGCGGTTTCGCAGGAGTCGCTGCGCTACGTGCGCCTGGACGAGCTGCCGTTCTGGTTCCCCGACTGGGCCGCCGGGGACGCCGAGCTGATGAAGCGGGCCACCGCGCTGCTGACCGAGCTCGAGCAGTCCCAGCAGTGGATGGCCGGGCACTTCGGGCTGGACGACGACGACACCAAGATGCACGACAAGAAGGCCAAGACCTCGTTCATGCGGCGGTTCGCCCCCGAGGGCCTGGCCACCGGGCTGGTCTGGACGGCCAACATCCGCACCCTGCGGCACACCATTGAGGCGCGCACCGACCAGGGCGCCGAGGAGGAAATCCGCCTGGTGTTCGGCAAGATCGGCGACATCATGCGCGTCGAGGCGCCGGCGTTGTTCGGGGACTACACGATCACCGACGGCACTTGGGTCCCCGGCTGGCGCAAGGTCTGACCGAGCCGGAGGCAGAGCATGCCTGACGTGATCGTGGGGTCGGCGACCGCGTACCTGGCGGTCCCGCCCGCCTCGGATGGTCCCTGGCCGGGCGTGGTGGTCATCCACGAGGCGTTCGGCCTGAACCCGGACACCAGGGCGCACGCGGACCGCTTGGCCGCGCTCGGCTACCTGGCGCTCGCACCGGACCTGACCAACGGGAAGTTCTGGCTGCGCTGCATCCGCGGCCTGTTCCGGCAGCTCCACGCCGGGGCGGGACCGGCGTTCGAGGTGCTGGACGGGTGCCGCGGCTGGCTGGCCAGCCGACCCGACTGCACCGGCAGGACCGGGGTGATCGGGTTCTGCCTGGGCGGCGGCTTCGCGCTGATGTGCGCGCCGCGGGCAGGATACTCGGCGGCGGCGGTCAACTACGGCGAGGTCCCGGCCGACGCCGAGGTGGTGCTCGCGGGCGCCTGCCCGATCGTGGCCAGCTACGGCGCGCGAGACTTCATGGGCGTGGAGCCGCCGCGGCGGCTCGAGACCGCGCTGACCACGCTGGGGGTGCCGCACGAGGTGAAGGTGTACCCCGGGGCCGGGCACAGCTTCATGAGCCCTAAGCCGGCCGCAGTCGCGCCGCTGGCCGTGCTGGCCAGGACGGCCTATCACAAATCTGCGGCCGAGGATGCCTGGCAGCGGATCTTCGCCTTCTTCGGCCGGCACCTGCGCGACTGACCGATTATCCCGGCCGCCCCGGTTCCGGCCGCCCCGGTCCGGCCGCCCCGGTTTCGGCGTTCGCGGTTCCGGCCGCGTGAGGCAGGTGGCCTTGGGGTCAGAGTGCCTCGGGCGCGAGGTCGTAGTGAATCAGCCGGTCAGGTGCCCCGCGTTCGCGCAGTACCCGGGCGGTCTTGATGATCATGTGGTCTGGCCCGCTGATGTAGATCTCCCGGTCCGCCCACGTCGCCTTCGCGGCCAGTTCCGGGATCGTGCCGTACATGACGTCGTGGGCGGGTTCGTCCGAGACCGCCGGGATCACCTGCAGCCACGGGTAGGCATGCTCCATGGCCCGCAGGTCGGGCAGGTCGTAGAGATCCTGATGCCGCCGTGCGCCGTAATAGAGCACGATCTCCCGGTGCCCGCGGCGCTCCGGTGCGCTGATGATGGCCTCGATGATCGCCTTGACCGGCGCCAGGCCGGTGCCACCCGCCAGGCACAGCATGTCCCGGGAAGAAGCGGTATCCGCGGTCATCGTCCCGGCCGGCGCGCCCAGTACTAAGGGATCCCCGGCCCGCACCTGGTGCACCAGGATCGGGCTGACCAGGCCGCCGCTGACCGCCCGCACGTGCAGCCGGATCAGCCCGTCCGGGCGGGGGGTGTTCGCGATGGAGTACGTGCGCCACAGCCGGGGCCAGTGCGGCGTCTGCACGCTGACGTACTGGCCAGGCCGGTAACTAAGTGGCTGCTCGGGACGCAAGGTCAGCACGGCCACATCGGGTCCGCGCATCTCGATCCCGGACACGGTGGCGATCCACCACGCCGGAGCCTCCGTCGCGTCGTCCTTGGCGGCGTCAGTCATGACGCCGGCGGCATGGTCGAACGCGGTCTCCCACGCCAGCTGAGTGTCCTCGTCCCAGCCGGCCGCGGCGAACCGGTGAAGTGTCGCCAGCAGCGCGCGCCGGACCACCTCGTAGTGCCGTTCGCGTACGCCGAACTTCCGGTGCGCTCTGCCCAGCTGCTGCAGGAACGGAATAAGCCGGTCTCTATCGTCCTGGCCAGCTACGATATGAGTCAGTGCCGAGAAGAAACGCCGTCGCTGCAGGTCCATGGCCGCAGGGAACATAGCCCTGATTTCGGTATCCATGGCAAAAAGCTGGGCGTAGAAGTATGTCATTGCCGCGTCAGCGGTGCTTTCGAGCAGCCAGAATGATACCTGTGCAGGATTTTGGCCAGGATCATCCGGACTGCTCGGCGTCGGGAACCAGCCCGTCTGGCGAGCCGACTCGTCGCCTGCAGACATCGCCACACTCACAGTGTCGCACCAGCAGCGGAACGTTACACTCGATTTCCGGCAAGTCGGGTTTAACCGGCGGCGGAATTTTGATGGTGGGCAGCCCAGGCGTGGGAGTGATGGGCCATTATGAGCACTGGGACTTGATGCGCAGGAGGGCAATCTATGGGCCGGCCGATTATCGGCATTAGCGGGGAGCTTGAGGCCGCCCGGTGGGGCAACTGGATTCGCGAGGCCGTGGTTTCCCCGGTGAGCTATACGCGTGCCGTGGAGCGCGCTGGCGGGACACCCGTCATATTGCCGCCCGTCCCCGCGAGTTCCGTGCCGGTGCTGATCGCCGGGCTCAACGGGCTGGTGCTGGCCGGCGGGCGTGATGTGGACCCCTCTCTCTACGACGAGGCGCCGCACGAGCAGACCGACGTGCCTGACCACCGCCGGGACCGGTTCGAGCTCATCCTGACCCGGGCGGCCATCGACGCCGACCTCCCCTTCCTCGCCATCGGCCGCGGCATGCACATCCTGAACCTGGCCCGCGGCGGGACCCTGACCCAGCACCTGCCCGACCGCATCGGCAACGAGAGCCACAAGCCCGATCCCGTCAAGCTCACCACCCACGACCTGCAGATCACCGCCAGCAGCAAGCTCGGCCGCATTCTCGGCGGGACCGCTCAGGTGCCGGCGGCCCACCACCAGGCCATCGATAGAATCGGCAGCGGGCTGCTAACTGTGGCCTGGACCCTGGATCAGGTGGTCGAGGCCATCGAGCTGCAGGGTCACCGATGGGGCCTGGGCGTGCAGTGGAACCCAGAGGATGGTGACGACCCGCGGCTGTTCGAGAACCTGGTGTCGGTGGCGAAGGCCGCGGTCGCGCAGACCAATGTGCAGCCTCAGGCCGAAGTGGCCGCGCGGTCCAAGCGCTCGTCGAAGCGGCACGCCGCCCGCTCCTAGCCCCAGCCCGGTGCCGCTGTGACCTTTGATGTCGCGGTGGCGCTGACCACGTTCGCGATCATCCTGCCCGCCGAGCTTCCGGACAAGACCGCGGTCGCGTCGGTGCTGCTGGGGGCCCGCTATCGCCGTCCGCTGTGGGCGTTCGCCGGGACGGCGGCTGCCTTTACCGTGCACGTGGCTCTGGCCGTCACGGCCGGCACCCTGCTCACCCTCCTGCCGCACCGCCCGGTCGAGGCGATCGTGGCCGTCTTGTTCGCCGCCGGCGCGGTCATGCTGCTGCGCGGCAAGCACGACGAAGAGGAGAAGGAACGGGAGACGAAGCCGACGTTCTGGCGGATCGCCGGCACCAGCTTCACCGTGATCCTGGTCGCCGAGTTCGGGGATCTCACCCAGATCCTTATCGCGAACTTCGCGGCCCGTTACAACCAGCCGCTTTCGGTAGGCGTGGGCGGCCTGGCGGCGCTGCTGACCGCAGCCGGCGTAGGCATCCTCGGCGGCCGGGCCCTGCTGCGCGTGCTGCCGATCGTCTGGATCACCCGTGGCGCGGCTGTGGCCATGCTGGTCCTGGCCGGTTTCAGCCTGGCCAGCGCGATCCGGGGATTAGGCGTTAGCGCGCTGCGGTCGCGCTAAGGGGGCGACGGCCGTGCAGCCGGAGCGCAGCGCCGGAGCGTCCGGTCCAGCCGCGCCGGCGCAGGACTGCGGGTCGGCCCGGGCGGGTTCCAGCTGGTATGCCGTCCAGGTTCACATGGGGGGCTGGTAGCCGCTGACCCAGTGGGTCTGGAGCCACGCCATGAAGGTTGACCATGCGCCAGTGACCTCCAGCAGGCCCACGCAGACCAGCATGGCGCCGCCGATCCTGGTTACCAGGCGGGCGTGGCGGCGGGCGAAGGCGGAGGCGCGCATGGCGACCTGGAAGCCGAGCGACACCAGCAGGAACGGCACCCCGAGGCCAAGCGCGTAGACAAAGGCAAGCAGGGCTCCCCGGGCGACAGTGCCGGTGGAGGCGGACAGGGCCAGCACAGCGGTCAGCGTGGGACCGATGCAGGGGGTCCAGCCGAGCCCGAACATCACGCCGAGCAGCGGAGCACCCGCCAGGCCTGCCTTCGGCCGGGCCGACGGGCGGACGATGCGGCCTGCGAAAGAGAACCGGTCGAAGACCCCGGCAAACAGCAGGCCGAGAAGGATGGTCAGCCCGCCCAGGATCTGCGTCAGCAGGCGGGCATGACCGGTCAGCAAGTGGCCGAGCCCGCCGAGAGCGGCCCCGTAGGCGACGAAGACGACGGAGAAGCCAAGCACGAACAGGGCCGTACCAGCTACCACCCGGGCGCGGGGTGGGGGAGACGCGGCCGGGGCAAGTGGCCGTGCGGCCACCGTCACCCCAGAACCGCCCGCGCCAGGGGAGCCGGCGCCAGCAGCAGCGTCAGCCAGCTCAGTGGAGGCGTCGCCATCGGTCGTGGTGGCAGCCGGCGAGCCCGCGCCGGCCATGCCGGTCACGAACGACAGGTAGCCGGGCACCAGCGGCAGGCAGCACGGCGACAGGAAAGTGACTGCTCCCGCGGCCGCCGCGACCGGCAGGGCCAAGATGAGCGGACCGGAGGTCACGAGCTGTGCGACTCCGCTCATGTCACCTCCGGCGAGATCGGGGGTCCGCGCCACACGGGCCGGCGTCGCAGGCCATGCGCCGCGCAGTTCCAGCATTCACTATGCCATGCCCGCACAACCGGCCCGCGGCCGGATACTACGTCACGTAGTCGCCACGTGCAGGCAGGTGCCGGGGCCAAGGCTTAACCTCGGACATCTCCGCCTCCGGGACCGGAATCCAGGCTGGAGCCGCTAGGGTTGGCCAGGTGAGATCGGTCCTCAGCCGCCCGCAGGCGCCCGCAGGCAAGAACAAGGCGCCCGGCTCCGGAGTGCTCTGGGCCGGGCTGGGTGTGTTCGTGGTAGCCCTCGCGCTCTACGTGATCTACACGGTCATCCACCCCAAGAGCTTCACCATGAACCCGGTCGACCTGGCCGTCTACCGGTCCGGCGGGCTCATCGTGCGGCACATCCGGCCGCTGTATAACCCGCATCTGGCGGCCCCGCTCTACGACTGGGTCGGTTATGGCAACCTCCACCTGCCGTTTACCTACACCCCGTTCGCGGCCCTGGTGTTCGCGGTCATCTCCGTCGTGCCGTGGTGGCTGTCGCAGCAGCTGTCGGTGGCGGTCGACATCATCGCCCTGCTGGCCGCGCTGTGGTTCACCCTCGGCGGCCTCGGCTACCGGCGGGACAAGGTCCGGCTGGGCGCCACGCTGCTCGGCGCGGGCGCCGTCCTGTGGACCGAACCGGTGCTGCGCACCATCTACCTGGGCCAGGTCAACCTGGTCCTGATGGCGCTGATCATCTGGGACCTGTGCCAGCCGGACACGGACAAGAGTCGCTGGTGGAAGGGATTCGGCACCGGCATCGCGGCCGGCATCAAGCTGGTCCCGCTCATCTTCATCCCCTACCTGCTGCTGGCCAGGAAGTTCCGGCAGGCGGCCATGGCCCTGGCCGGATTCGCGTTCACCGTGCTGCTCGGCTTCGTCATCCTGCCCAGCGATTCGGCCAAGTGGTGGTTCGACGGCCTGTTCGTGCAGGGCGGCCGGACCGGGTTCGTCGGCTGGGCCGGCAACCAGTCGCTCGAGGGTCTCATCACCCGGCTGACCGGCAGCGTCAGTGGTGCCAAGCCGGCCTGGGCGGTGGCGGCCGTGGTGGTCGGGATCGTCGGCGTGCTCGTCGCCGCCCGGCTGGACCGCAAGGGCTATCCCATGGTGGCGCTGCTCGCGGCCGCGCTGACTGGGCTGCTCGTCTCACCGATCAGCTGGGACCATCACTGGGTGTGGATCGCGCCGGGCGCCCTGGTGGCCGCGCACTATGCCGTGCGGGCCTGGCGCACCGGAGCCGCCGGAGCCGCCGGGGCTACCGGAGCCGCTGGGGCTACCAGAGCCGCTGGGGCTACCGGAGCCGCTGGCGCGCCGGCCAGGGCGGCGAGGCGCATCGCCGTCGGCCTCGGCCTGCTGGCGCTGGCCATCGTGGCCTGGTTCGGGGCATGGCCGGCTCACCTGTTCACGCACCGGACCAACCTCGGCAACGACTCGATCGGCCTGCTGTGGATCCCGCGGAACACCAACCCGGTCTACTACGTCCGGTACGGGGACCGGCCGTGGTTCCCCGAGTACCACTGGCACACTCTGGCGATCATTGTGGGCAATGCGTACATCCTGGCCGGCCTGGCGTTGCTCGGCCTGCTGGCGGCGTTGTCGCTGCTATTGCCGGGCGGGACAAAGGAGCACGACGATGAGCCTCGGCGAGCTGAAAGCGGTCTGCGCGGACGTCTACGCCTACCTGCAGCCTGACGGCAGCTGGTACCTGAACAACACCGGCTTCCTGGTCAGCGGCACCGGTGTGATCAGCGTCGACACCACCTCGACCGAACGGCGCACCCGGGCGTACCTGGACGCCATCGCCTCGGTCACCGGCCAGCCGGTGCGCACCCTGGTCAACACCCACCACCACGGCGACCACACGCACGGCAACTACCTCATGCGCGGGGCCACGATCGTCGGCCACGAACGCTGCCGCGAGGCCATCCTGGACAGCCCCATGCCACCGCCGCCGGGCATCTGGTCCGAGGTGGACTGGGGTCATCTGGAGCCCGCCCCGCCGTTCCTGACCTACACCGACGGCGTCACGCTGTGGTCCGGCGACCTGCGCTGCGAGGTCCGGTACGTCGGGACCCCGGCGCACACCACCAACGACTCGATCGTCTACCTCCCGGACCGCGGCGTGGTGTTCACCGGCGACCTGCTGTTCAACGGCGGCACCCCGTTCGCGCTGATGGGATCGGTCAGCGGCTGGATCGAGGTGCTCGAGACCGTGCTGCGCCCGCTCCGCGCGGCCACGCTGGTCCCCGGCCACGGCCCGGTCTGCGGCCCGGAGGTCATCGACGACAACCTCGCCTACCTGCGCTTCGTGCAGGCCACCGCCCAGCAGTCGAAAGAGCAGGGACTGTCGCCGCTGGAGGCGGCCAGGGCCGTGGATCTCGGCGAATTCAGTCACCTGCTCGACGCCGAGCGGATCGTCGGCAACCTGCACCGCGCATACGCCGAACTCGATGGCGCCGAACTCGATGGCGCCGGGCGTGGCGCCCCCGTGGACCTGGCTCGCGCCCTCGGCGAGATGGTCGCCTACAACGGCGGCCAGCCGCTCACCTGCCACGCCTGACGGCACCGGATAGCAGATGGCCTGGGCAAACGAGGAGATCGCGGGCCTGCTGGCTGAGTACGCCGAGCTGACCCAGATCACCGGCGGCGACGTCTTCCGGACCAGGAACTACACCAAGGCGGCCCGTTCGGTCCGCGGCTGGCCCGACGACGTCGCCGCCCTCGACGTCAAGGGCCTGCGCGCCATCCCGGGCGTCGGGGCCTCCATCGCGGCCAAGATCGCCGAGTACCGCGACACCGGCCGTATCGCCGCGCTCGACGAACTCCGCGCCCAGATACCGCCCGGTGTCCTCGAGCTGACCCGGGTGCCGGGCCTGGGACCCAAGCGGGCCCTGCAGCTCAGCCAGGAGATCGGCGTCACCTCGGTCGACGAGCTCGCGGTGGCGATCGGCGCCGGGCAGCTGGACGGCCTGGCCGGGTTCGGGGCGCGCAGCGCGGAGCGGATCGCCGGCGGCATCGAGGTCTACCGGCAGGGCCGCGAGCGGGTCCTGCTCGACGTGGCCATGCACACGGCGACCGCCCTGGTCGCGGCCCTGTCCGGGGTCGAAGGCTGCCAGCGCTGCACCTACGCGGGGTCGCTGCGGCGGATGCGGGAGACCATCGGTGACGTCGACATCCTGGCGGCCGCGCCGGACGCGGCGCCGCTGATGGCGGCGTTCACGGCCCGGCCCGAGGTGGCCTCGGTGATCGGCAGCGGGCCCACCAAGACCTCGATCCGGACCGACCGCGGGCTCCAGGTCGACCTGCGCGTGGTGCCGCTGGACGCCTGGGGCGCGGCGCTGCAGTACTTCACCGGCTCCAGCGCTCATAACGTCGCCGTCCGCCAGATCGCCATCCGGCAGGGCCTCAAGCTGTCCGAGTACGGGCTGTTCGAGTCGCAGACAGGCCGGCTCATCGTGTCCCGCACCGAGGAAGAGGTCTACGCGCGCCTGGGCCTGGCCTGGGTGCCCCCGCCCATGCGGGAGGACCACGGGGAGATCGAAGCCGCCTCACGAGGTGAGATACCCCAGCTCGTTCAGGAAAAGGACCTGGCCGGAGACCTGCACACGCACACCGACCTCACCGACGGCGTGGCCAGCCTGGAGACGATGGTGGCCGCGGCGCAGCAGCGCGGCTACGCGTACTACGCCGTCACCGACCACGCGCCTGACCTGGTGATGCAGCGGATGACCGAGGAGAAGATGCTGGCCCAGCGGGAGCAGATCCGGCGCCTGGAAACGGACGGGATGGAGCTTCTGCACGGCACCGAGCTCAACATCGGCCCGGATGGCTCGGTCGACTGGGAGGACACCAGCTTTGACGGGCAGGGCCTGGCCGGATTCGACCTGTGTGTCGCCTCGGTGCACTCCCACTTCGACCAGCCGCGGGCCCAGATGACCCTTCGGTTCGTCACCGCCTGCGAGAACCCGCGGGTCAACATCATCGGCCACCCCACGACCCGCCGGATCGGCCGGCGCCCACCGGTCGACGTGGACTTCGCCGAGCTGTTCCGGGCCTGCGCCCGGACCGGTACCGCGCTGGAGATCAACGCCTCCCCGCAGCGGCTTGACCTGCCCGCGGATCACGTCCGGGCGGCTCGCGACGCCGGGGTGAAGTTCGCCATTGACAGCGACGCGCACTCCGTCTCCGACCTGGGCAACATGCCCTACGGCGTCGGTACCGCCCAGCGCGGCTGGCTCACTCCGGACGACGTCATCAACACCTGGCCGCTGGACCGGCTCCGCGAATTCCTGCGCAAGAACCGGCCGGCCTAAGCCCCGTAAGCGGGGCCGGAAGAAACGGGTCCAGAAGAAAAGAGCGCCGCCACCGGTGAGAATCGGCGGCTGCCCCGGTCTTTATCAGCATGAGGTCGGGCCCGTCGGGTGCCGTTACGCTGCTGGCCGGCGCGGTCAGCTACGCCCTGCGCGCGTGCGCGCCGGTCGTGCCGGGGGAGATGTCGCTGTCCACGCCGTGCGCCGGCTGGAACCTGGGCACCCTGATCGGCCACCTGAGCGACGCCATGGCCGACCTGGAGACCGCCATCCGGACCGGGCGCCTGGACCTGCCGAGCCCGTCCCCGCCTCCGCCCCCGCTGGCGGCCGGCGATCCCGTCGAGGTGCTGCGCGACCGCGCCGCCGAACTCCTCTGCTCGGCCTACGGCTACGCCAGCCCCGAGCTCTTCGTGGCGGTGGGCGGCCTGCCCATGCCGGCCGGGCTGGTGGCCAGCACCGCCGCGGTGGAGATCGCCGTGCACGGCTGGGATGTATCGCAGTCCCGCGGCGGCGGGCAGCCTATCCCGGCGGCGCTGGCCACGCGCCTGCTTGCCTTGTGCCCGCTGCTCGTAGCGGGCCGCGAGGGCCTGTTTGCCCCGCAGGTCCCGGTCCCCGCGCAGGCCAGCCCGGGCGACCGGCTGGTCGGCTACCTCGGCCGCGACCCCGGAACAACCCCGGCCCGCTCCTGCGTTGTTACCGATGAGTAGCATTAGCTGAGGCCTTCCTCCCAGGGGGCCGACTTTCTTCGCAAGGGGAGTACCGTGCCACGCACCGCGCGCGACGTCGTCTTCGTGGACGGCGTCCGGACACCGTTCGGCAAGGCGGGCCCGAACGGCCTGTACGCCGAGACCAGAGCCGACGACATGATCGTCAGCGTCATCCGCGAGCTGCTGCGGCGCAACCCGTCGCTGCCGCCGGAGCGGGTCGGCGAGGTCGCGATCGCGGCCACCACCCAGACCGGGGACCAGGGCCTGACCCTGGGGCGCAGCGCGGCGGTCCTGGCCGGCCTGCCCAAGTCCGTTCCCGGGTACGCCGTCGACCGGATGTGCGCGGGCGCGATGACCGCGGTGACCACGGCGGCCGGGTCGATCGCGCTCGGCGCGACCGATACGGCCATCGCGGGCGGCGTCGAGCACATGGGCCACCACCCGATGGGCTCGGGTGTCGACCCGAACCCGCGGTTCGTCTCCGAGCGCCTGGTCGACCCATCCGCGCTGGTCATGGGCTCGACCGCGGAGAACCTGCACGACCGGTTCCCGGCCATCAGCCGGGACCGGGCCGACGCGTACGCGCTGGCCAGCCAGCGCAAGGTGGCCGCGGCCTACGCGGCCGGGGTGATCCAGCCCGACCTGGTGCCGGTCGCGGTGCGCAGCGCCGAGCGAGGCTGGGGTCTGGCCACCGCGGACGAGCCGCCGCGCCCGGACACCACGCGTGCGGCGCTGGCCGCGCTGAAGACCCCGTTCCGGCCGCACGGCCGGGTCACGGCGGGCAACTCGGCCGGCCTGAACGACGGCGCCACCGGCTGCGTCATCGCGGCGCAGGACATGGCCGCTGACCTGGGCCTTCCCGCCCGGATGCGGCTGGTCGACTTCTCCTTCGCCGGGGTGGACCCGGAGGTGATGGGGATCGGGCCGGTGCCGGCCACCGAGACCCTGCTGGCCCGCAACGACCTGACCATGGACGACATCGGCCTGATCGAGATCAACGAGGCGTTCGCGGTCCAGGTTCTGGCCTTCTGTGACCACTTCAAGATCGCCGACGACGACCCGCGGGTGAACCCGTGGGGCGGCGCCATCGCGCTCGGCCACCCGCTGGCGAGCTCAGGCGTGCGGCTGATGATCCAGCTGGCCCGCGAGTTCGCGGACCAGCCCGACGTCCGCTACGGCCTGACCACGATGTGCGTCGGCATGGGCATGGGCGGCACGGTGCTGTGGGAGAACCTCAATGACCGCTGAAAAATCTGAGCCGAACGGGCTGCGATCCAGCGATCGCGGACTCACCCAGCTTTTTGCGGAGGAAGTTGTCACCCGGGCTCTGCTCCGGGATGTGGAGCTGCCCTCCGGGGCGGGCACCATGGCCCTGATCACACTGGACAACGGGCACGATCACACGCGCCCGGACACGTTCGGCCCGGCCGGGCTGGCCGCACTGCGGGACGCGCTGGACGCGGTGGCCGGGCGGGGTGATATCGCCGCCGTCGGCGTGACCGGCAAGCCGTTCATCTTCGCGGCAGGCGCCGACCTGACCGGGGCGGCGCTGATCCGCGCCCGGGACGAGGCGCTGGCCGTCGCACGGCTGGGGCACGAGGTGTTCCGCCGGTTCGGCGAGCTGAGTGTGCCGACGTTCGCCTTCGTCAACGGCGTCGCCCTGGGCGGCGGCCTGGAACTGGCGCTGCACTGCAGCTACCGGACCATCTCCTCCGGTGTGCCCGCGGTCGCCTTCCCCGAGTGCTTCCTCGGCTTGGTCCCCGGCTGGGGCGGCACCTATCTGCTGCCGCGGCTGATCGGCCCGGAGAAGGCGCTCAAAGTCATCATCGAGAACCCGCTCAGCCAGAACCGCATGCTGTCCGGGTCGCAGGCCTTCTCGCTCGGCATCGCCGACGCGCAGTTCGAGCCCGCCGACTTCCTGGCCGAGTCGCTGCGCTGGGCCGCCCGGGTCCTCACCGGAGATGTTGAGGTCGCCCGGCCGGAGCCGACCGCAGCCTGGGACGCCGCAGCCTGGGACGCCGCCGTCAATGCGGCGCTGGCCTTCGCCGACGGCAAGCTGCACGGCGCGGCCCCGGCGCCTTACCGGGCCATCGACCTGGTGGCCGCGGCCCGTGACCGCGGCCGCGACGAGGGATTCGCGGCCGAGGATGAGGCCCTGGCCGACCTGCTGATGAGCGACGAGCTGCACGCCGGCCTGTACGCGTTCGACCTGACCCAGAAGCGGGCCCGCCATGCGGCCGGAGCCCCGGAGGCGTCGCTGGCGCGCCCGGTAACCAAGGTCGGCGTGGTCGGCGCCGGGCTGATGGCCGCGCAGATCGCGCTGCTGTTCGCCCGGCGGCTGCAGGTACCGGTGGTCCTGACCGACCTGGACCAGGCCCGGCTGGACGCCGGGCTCGGCCACGTCCGGGCCGAGGTGTCCCGGCTGGCCGAACGGGGCCGGATCAGCGCCGACGCCGCCGCCCGGCTGAGCGGGCTGGTGAGCGGGTCGCTGACCAAGAACGCGTTCGCCGACGCGGACTTCGTGATCGAGGCCGTGTTCGAGGAGATCGGCGTCAAGCAGCGGGTGTTCGCCGAGGTGGAGGCGGTGGTCAAGCCGGAGTGCGTGCTGGCCACCAACACCTCCTCGCTGTCGGTCACCGAGATGGCCGCGGGCCTGGACCATCCCGAGCGGGTGGTCGGGTTCCACTTCTTCAACCCGGTCGCGCAGCTGCCGCTGGTCGAGGTGGTCCGGGCGGCAGCTACCGACGACGCCAGCGTCGCCACGGCGCTGGCCGTCGGCAAGGGCCTGAAGAAGAACTGCGTCCTGGTCAAGGACGCCCCGGCCTTCGTGGTCAACCGGCTGCTGACCAGGTTCCTGGGCGAGGTCCTTGGCAGCGTGGACGAAGGCACACCGTTCGAGGTGGCCGAGCACGCCGCCGATCCGCTCGGCCTGCCCATGCCCCCGTTCCTGCTGCTCCAGCTGGTCGGCCCGGCCGTCGCGCTGCACGTCGCCGAGACCCTGCACGCGGCCTATCCCGACCGGTTCGCCGTCTCGCCCAAGCTCCGTGCCCTAGTAGAGGCGGGCAAGACCGCCGTCTACGCGCCGGACTTCGCCGTCGACCCTGCCGTGGCGGCGATCCTGGCCGGCGGGGACCATCCCTCGACCGCCGGGCACGTCCGGGAGCGCGCGCTCGAGGCGCTGGCCGACGAGATCAGGGTGATGCTGAACGAGGGTGTGGTGGCCGCGCCCGAGGACGTCGACCTGTGCATGATCCTCGGCGCGGGCTGGCCGTTCCACCTGGGCGGGATCACACCGTACCTGGACCGTTCCGGTATCGCGGAGAAGGTGACCGGCACCCGGTTCCGGCTCTAGCGCAGCGTCACTAGGGTCGGACCATGACGGCGGTATTCCGGCTCTGCGAGCAGTACGTGACCCGGCAGGCGGAACTCGACCCGGTCGGGGCCGGGATGCGCGGCCTCACCACCGCCTTCGGGGCCGCCACCGATTACGGGTCGGAGGGCATGGCGGCCGCGGCCGGCCTGATCAGCGCGACGCTGGCCGAGCTGGCCGGCCTTGAGGCCACCTCTGACCGCGACCGGCTCGCCGCCGTTTACCTGCGGGAACGGCTCGAGGCCGAGCTGGCCTGGCATCAGCTGGGCGAGCCGCTGCGGGTCCTGCGCACCCCGATCGGCCGGACCAGTGCCATCAGGGACAGCGTGGACCTGCTGCCGCGCGGCAGCGGGGACGATTGGCGGGACATCGCGGCCCGGCTGGCGGCCATCCCGGCCATGTTCGCCAGCTGGCGCCGCAGCCTGGAGGCCGGGCTGGAGCAAGGCCTGGCGGCGGCCCGCCGGCAGGCGATAGGGGGCGCGGCCGAGGCCGAGCGCTACGTCGGGTCCCACGACCAGCTGGTCACCTCCTACGGTGACGGGCCGCTGGCGGCCGAGCTCGCCGCGGGCGCCGCTCAGGCCTACCAGGGGTACACCGAGCTGGCCCGTTACCTGCGCGAGGACTATGCGCCCCGGGCCGCCGAGACCGACGGGGTGGGCGCGGAGCGCTACGCGGTGGCGGCCCGGCTCGCCCTGGGCGCCGACATCGACCTGGCCGAAGCCTACGAGTGGGGCTGGGACGAGCTGACTCGCATCGAAGCCGAAATGGCGGCTGAGGCGGATAAGGTCGCCTCCGGCGCCAGCGTGGCCGAGGCGGCCGCCATCCTGGACTCCACGGTCTATGTGGACGGCCCCGAGGCTTACCAGACCTGGCTGCAAGAACGGCACGACCGGGCCATCAGCGAGCTCGACGGTGTCCACTTCGACATCGCACCCGGGCTGCGCCGGATCGACGTGGTCCTGGCGCGGCGCTCGGCCTCCGGGGCGGCCCACTATACGGCGCCGAGCGAGGACCTGACCCGTCCCGGCCGGACCTAGTGGCCGCTTGGGGGGCGGCAGCGGTTCGCGGTCTGGTCCAGACTGTCCACCGTGTTCCACGAGGGTGTGCCGGGCCGCCACCTGCAGGAAGGCGCGGCCGCCACGGCCGGAGATGCGTTGTCGCGGTTCGCCCGGACCAGCTTCCTCAGCGGTCACGGCGAGGGCTGGGCCCTGTATGCCGAGCGGCTGGCCGACGAGCTCGGCTGGTTCACCGAGCCGGGCACCCGCCTGGGCATGCTCCGCAGCTCGGCGCTGCGCGCCGCGCGAGTCGTCATCGATCTCGGCGTCCACCTGGGCCTGCCGCGCCCGGACGGCACGCCGTGGACCTTCGACGGGGCCTGCGACGTGCTGCGCAGCCAGGGCCGGGCCGAGGACCACCGGGTGCGGGCCGAGGTGCTGCGCTACTTCGGCTGGCCGGGCCAGGCCATCTCCTACAAGCTGGGGGAGCGCGGCTGGCTGGCGGCTCGGGAGCAGGCCCGGCGCCGGCCCGGCTTCGACCTCAAGCGCTGGCACCAGGCGGCGCTCGGCCTCGGGCCGATCGGCCTGCGCGACCTGGCCGCGGAACTGGCCCGCCTTGACGGCGGCGCCTAGCCCCGGGAAGGGGAGAGCTCCCGGCCCGACTCCACTGGGGTAGCCGGGGAGTAGGTGACCAGGGTCTGGTCCGGGTGGTCGGCGACCTGGAGGACCACGTGCGAGTACTCGACGGGGCCGAGCCGGGGGTGCCGGAGCTTCTTGGTGCCGCTCTCGATGGGGGCGACGTCGTGGCGCGGCCACCAGTCCCTGATGTGCTCGCTGTCCCGCTGGAGCTCGGCGATCAGGGCCTGGATGTCGGGATCGCCCGGGTGCCGGGCGGCGGACAGCCGGAAGCGGCCGAGCATGGCCCGGGCCTCCGGCTCCCACTCCAGGTAGACCTCCCTGGCCTGATCGGTGGTGAACATCCAGCGCACGAGGTTGCGCTCCCCGACGGCCCCCGCCGTCCAGTCGGCGAACAGCTCGCACGCGGCGGGGTTGGCGGCCAGGACGTCCCAGCGGCGGCCCTTGAGCAGGGTCGGGAACGGCTCGAGCCGCTGAACCAGGTCGGCCACGGCAGGATCGAGCCGCTCGGGCGGGGCCGACGCGGCCTGAGCTGGGCCGCTGGAGCCGCCGGGACCGTAGGCCAGGACGTGCAGGTAGCGGCGCTCGGCGGCGGACATCCGCAGCGCGGAGGCCAGCGCGTCCAGGACCTGCGGAGAAGGCCGCACCGGGCGGCCTTGTTCCAGGAACGTGTAATAGGTGACAGACAGGTTGGCCAGCAGCGCGACTTCCTCGCGGCGCAGGCCGGCCGTGCGCCGGCGGCTGCCCGCAGGCAAACCCACGTCGGCAGGCGCCAGGCGCTCGCGCCGGGACCTGAGCAGCTCACCCAGCGCGGCGGGATCTCCGTCGGCCGTCATGTTTCCAGAGTACTTATGCCAATACCAGTAAAAGGCTGCTCTGGTTACCACTGTCCGGGGAGCCGACGATAGAGCCATGACAATGGTCAAGATTCCCGTCGAAGACGGCACGAGCTTGCCCGCGTATCTGGCCCGGCCCGTGACCCCTGCCCCGACCGGGGTGATCGTGGCGCACGAGCTGTTCGGGGTGAACCGGGATATCCGCGGGGTAGCTGATGACCTGGCCCGGGCCGGGTTCCTGACCATCGCGCCAGAGTTCTACCACCGGGACGCCGCGCTGGGCCGCTGGCTGGAGCGCGATGACGCCGGGCGGCAGGAGGGCTTCGGCTACCTGAACCGGCTGCGGCGCGACCAGGCGCTGGCCGACGTCGCGGCGGGCCTGGAGTGGCTGAGATCGCAGCCGGGGATTGAGCGGCTCGCGGTGGTCGGGTTCAGCGCTGGGGGCCACCTGAGTTACCTGGCGGCCTGCCAGCTGCCGGTAAGCCGGACCGCCGTGCTGTACGGCGGCTGGCTGCCCAGCACGGACATCCCGATGAGCCAGCCCACGCCCACGCTGGACCTGACCCCGGGTATCACCGGCCGGATCCTGTACCTGGTGGGGGAGGACGACGCGCTGATCGACGCCGGGCAGCGGGAGCAGATCCGCGCCGCGCTGGCCGCCGCTGGCGTGGACTATGAGCTGGTCAGCTACCCCGGAACCGGGCACGCGTTCTTCTGGCCGGGTACGCCGCCGTTCAACCGGGAGGCCCGCGATGACGCCTGGCGCAAGATAGTGGAGCTGCTGGGGTTCTAGCTCGCCGGGACAGGCCGACGGGTTGTCTGGGGGCCTAAACGGGGCCGGTGGTCCACAATCCGGCGCATCTTGCCCACCGAGCGCTCGATGGTCTCCGGCGCCTGCACGCTGGTCGCCGCCGTGACACCGATGGTGTTCTTGATCAACGTCGACAGCTGGACGCCGGCCTGGGCGCCGTCCGGCTCGCTGGCGCCGACCCGGCGCTCGACGTGGACGGTCATCTGGTCCATCCGGCCTTCCCGGCTCAGGTGCAGCTGGAAGTGCGGCGACAGCGCCGGGATGCCCATGATCAGTTCCTCGATCTGGGTCGGGAACAGGTTCACCCCGCGCAAGATGATCATGTCGTCGGTCCGGCCGGTGATCTTCTGCATGCGGCGCATGGTGCGCGCCGTGCCTGGCAGCAGCCGGGTCAGGTCACGGGTCCGGTAGCGGATGACCGGCATGGCCTGCTTGGTCAGCGAGGTGAAGACCAGCTCGCCTTCCTCGCCGTCGGGCAGGACCTGCCCGGTGAGCGGGTCGATCACCTCGGGATAGAAGTGGTCCTCCCAGATGTGCAGGCCGTCCTTGGTCTCCACGCATTCCTGGGCCACGCCCGGCCCTATCACCTCGGACAGGCCGTAGATGTCGGTGGCGTCGATGCCCAGCCGGGCCTCCATCTCGGCCCGCATCTCGTTCGTCCACGGCTCGGCGCCGAAGATGCCGAACCGCAGCGAGCACTGGGCCGGGTCCAGGCCCTGCCGCTCCATCTCATCGACGATGGCCAGCATGTACGACGGGGTGACCGTGATGATGTCCGGCCGGAAGTCCCGGATCAAGGTGACCTGCCGCTCGGTCATCCCGCCGGAGACCGGCACCACGGTGCAGCCCAGCTTCTCACCGCCGTAGTGCACGCCCAGCCCCCCGGTGAATAGGCCGTACCCGTAGGCGTTGTGCAGGATGTGGCCGGGCCGGCCACCCGCGGCCCGGAGCGACCGCGCCATCACGGTGGCCCACACCTCGATGTCGTCGCGGGTATACCCGACCACGGTGGGCCGCCCGGTGGTACCCGAGGAAGCGTGTACCCGGACGACCTGCTCGCGCGGCACCGCGAACATGCCGAACGGGTAGCTCTCCCGCAGGTCGGCCTTGCTGGTCAGCGGGAACCTGGCCAGGTCGGCCAGGTCCTTGCAGTCGTCCGGGTGAACCCCGGCCGCGTCGAAGGCCGCGCGGTGGTGCGGCACGTTGGCGTAGGCGTGCGCCAGCGACCAGCGCAGCCGGTCCAGCTGCAGCGCTTGCAGCTCGTCGATTGACGCCCGCTCGATCGGCTCGAGCTCTCCCGACGGTGCGGCAAGGTCCGGCATGCGCGAGCTCCTCAGGCGTCGTAATCCACGGTGATCTTCTCAGAAACAGGCAGCGACTGGCAGGTCAGCACGTAGCCCGCGTCGATCTCATCCTGCTCCAGGGCGTAGTTGCGGCGCATGGTGACCTCGCCTTCGGTGAGCCGGGCCCGGCAGGTGCCGCACACCCCGCCCTTGCAGGCGAACGGCAGGTCAGGGCGGACCCGCTGGGCCCCGTCCAGGATCGGGGTGCCCGGCTCGACGGTCACGGTGCTGCTCCGCCCGTCCAGCAGCACGGTCACTTCGGCGCCCGGTCCCGGCGGTGCCTCGGCGTGCCCGGCCATGGGCGGCGGCTCCTCCTCGACGTAGAACAGCTCCCGGTGGATCCGGCTGCGCTCCACTCTCAGCTCGGTGAGCAGGCCGATCGCGTCCTCCACCATGGCGAACGGGCCGCACAGCCACCAGTGATCCACGGCGGCCACATCCACCGTGACCGGCAGCAGGGCGCGCAGCTTGGCCGCGTCCAGGCGGCCGTTGAACAGCTCCACCTCCTGCGGCTCGCGGCTGAGCACGTGCACCAGGGCGATCCGGGCCGGGTGGGCGTCCTTGAGGTCGGCGATCTCGTCGGCGAACATCACCGAGTCGTTGCGCCGGTTGCCGTACAGCAGGGTGACGGTCGAGTCCTGGTCCGCGGCCAGCACCGAGCCGGCGATGGACAAGATGGGCGTGATCCCGCTGCCTGCGGCGATCAGGACGTGGCGCCCGGGCGCGGCCAGGTCCGGGGTGAAGCTGCCCGTCGGCGCCTGCACCTCCACCACGTCACCCGCCCGGACCTGGTGCACCAGCCAGCCAGAGACTGCGCCGCCGGCCACCTCGCGCACGCCGATGCGCGGCGGTCGTCCCGCCGGTGCGCAGATGGAGTAGGAGCGGCGCTCCGGGCCGCGCCGGACGGTCAGCGACTGCCCGGGGGCGAACACGAACCGGCCGGCCAGCGGCGGCGGCACCTCGAACGTCACGGCGGCCGAGTCGTCGGTCAGCGGCTCGACCCGCGCGATGGTCAGCGGATAAAAGTCGGTCCGGGACGCGCTGGGCATCAGATGTCCTTGAGGTACTCGAAGGGCTCACGGCAGGCCTCGCAGCGGTACAGGGCCTTGCAGGCGGTGGCGCTGAACGCCGCGGTCCGGGTGGTGCCGGCCGAGCCGCAGTGCGGGCAGGTGACCGCGGGACGGCTCAGCGTCAGGGTCAGCGGTACCGGGCCCGGCCGGGGTGCGGCCATGGGGTGCGGCGGGGCGACGCCGGCCGCCGCCAGCTTGGCCCGGCCCGCCGGGCTGATCCAGTCGCTGGTCCAGGCGGGGGACAGGGTAATGCGCACGGTGACGGGGCCGAATCCGGCCTCACCCAGCCGGTGCCGCAGGTCGTGCGCGATCTCCGGCAGCGCCGGGCAGCCGGAGTAGGTCGGCGTGATGGTGACCACGACCTGCCCGTCTTCGGTGCTGACGTCCCGCAGGATACCCAGGTCGGCCACGGTCACCATGGGCAGTTCCGGGTCGGGCACGGCCGCGGCCACCTCGCGGGCCGCGGCCAGGCCTGCCACGGTCACCATGTCGCGTCCGGATGGGCGCGGGCCAGGCTCTGCATCTCGGCCAGCACGTAGCCGAACTCCTCGGTGTGCACGCCCTCGCGGCCGGTCTTGCCCGCGACCGGGGCCATCGGGGCGGCCTGCGGCCGGTCCAGGGTGGCCTGCGCCAGCACGGCGTCCAGCACCGCGTCAAACTCGGCGCGCAGGCCGGCCGGGTCGGCGGCGACGCCGGGCAGCGCCGCCGTCACCGGGTCGGGCCGGAACAGCTCGTCGGCCAGCGGCCAGACGGCGTCCAGTGCGGCCTGCATCCTGGCGTGGGACAGCGCGGTGCCATCGCCGAGCCGGATGACCCACTGGGCGGCGTAGTCCCGGTGGTAGGTGAGCTCCTTGACCCCCTTGGCGGCGATGGCGGCCAGCACCGGGTCGCCCGAGCCGGCCAGCCGGGCGAGCAGGGCCAGCCGCCAGGCGGAGAAGATCAGCAGCCTGCCCGTCAGCTCGGCGAAGTCGGCGTCGGCCCGCTCGGCCAGCCGGACGTTGCGGAACTCGTGCTCGTCGCGGAAGAACGCCAGCTGGTCCTCGTCGCGTCCGGATCCAGGCCCGGCCGCGGCCTCGGCCCGGCCGGCCCGGGCCAGCAGCATCCGGGCCTGGCCGAGCAGGTCAAGCGCGATGTTGGCCAGGGCTGTCTCCTCCTCAAGTTCCGGCATGCGGGTCATCCACTGCTGCAGCCGGTGGGAGTAGATCAGCGCGTCGTCGCCGAGCATCAGGCAGTAGACGGCCAGCGCGGCCGGGTCGGTGCCCGCTGGCACGGAGGTGTCGATCCCCTCCAGCGGGTCGGTGAACCCGGTGCCGAATGCCCAGCGGTGGTCCTCGGTCTCCTCGGCCAGGCTCTGGTAAGCGGCGAACTCGTCCTCGGTCATCGGCTCGCCCTACATATGAGGTACATCGTCCGGAATTTCGTAGAAGGTCGGGTGCCGGTACACCTTGTCGCCCGAGGGTGCGAAGAACGGGTCCTTCTCATCCGGGCTGGACGCGGTGATGTCGGCGGCCGCGACGACCCAGATGCTCACCCCTTCGTTCCGCCGGGTGTACAGGTCCCGGGCGTGATGCAGGGCCATTTGCGAGTCGGCCGCGTGCAGCGAGCCGACGTGCACGTGGTTCAGCCCCCGCTTGCCGCGCAGGAACACCTCGTACAGCGGCCAGGTGGACCGGACCTGCTGCGATCCTGTCGCGGCCGGGACCTCGGTCACCGGCACTGCGCCGTGGCCGCCCTCGGCGGTGAACTCCTCCGCCATCATGCGGTCGCCTCGCTGGGCCGGCCGGCCCGCTTGGCTGCGTAGGCCGAGGCGGCTTCGCGCACCCAGGCACCGTCGTCGTGGGCGGCCTTGCGCCGGGCGATGCGCTGCGCGTTGCACGGACCATTCCCCTTGACCACGGCCATGAACTCGTCCCAGTCCACCGCGCCGAAGTCATAGTGGCCGCGGGCCTCGTTCCACTTCAGGTCCGGGTCGGGCAGGGTGACGCCGAGCTTGTCGGCCTGCGGCACGGTCATGTCCACGAACCGCTGCCGCAGTTCGTCGTTGGTGTGCCGTTTGATGCCCCAGGCCATCGAGCGCTCGGTGTTCGGCGACTGGTCATCGGGCGGGCCGAACATCATCAGCGACGGCCACCAGAACCGGTCCGTGGCGTCCTGGACCATGGCCCGCTGCGCGTCCGTACCGCGCATCATCGTCATCAGCAGCTCATAGCCCTGGCGCTGGTGGAACGACTCCTCCTTGCAGATCCGCACCATGGCCCGGCCGTACGGGCCGTAGGAGGAGCGGCACAGCGGCACCTGGTTGCAGATGGCCGCGCCGTCCACCAGCCAGCCGATCACGCCCACGTCCGCGTAGGTCAGCGTGGGGTAGTTGAAGATCGAGGAGTACTTCTGCCTGCCGCTGACGAGCTTGTCGGTCATGTCGGCCCGGTCGGCACCGAGGGTCTCGGCCGCCGAGTACAGGTACATGCCGTGCCCGGCTTCGTCCTGCACCTTGGCGATCAGGATGGCCTTGCGGCGCAGCGAGGGGGCCCGGGTGATCCAGTTCCCCTCCGGCTGCATCCCGATGATCTCCGAGTGCGCGTGCTGGGCGATCTGGCGGATCATCGTCGCCCGGTAGGCGTCCGGCACCCAGTCGCGCGGCTCGATCCGGCGCCCGCGCCCGATCGTCTCGTCGAAGTGGGCGTGCAGTACGCCCGTTCGGTCCTGCTCGGTCGTATCCAGCGCTGTCATCGCCACCATCCTCCGGCGGTCCCGCCTCTGGCACCATCGTAAGCACCACCGGCCCGCACGGCCCGGGCCGTAGCTGTATTATATACCGGACGTTCGGTCAGTAAAGAGGGGAAGCCGCATGACCCAGCTATCCAGCGCCGACGCGATGATGGCCCGGGATGTGGCCTCCCGAGCCCTGGGCATCGAGCTGATCGAGGCGGGCGAGGGACGGGCCGTGACCCGGATGACGGTGCACGAGGACATGCTGAACGGGCACGGGCTGGCGCATGGCGGCCTGATCTTCGCCCTGGCCGACACCGCGTTCGGCTGTGCCTGCAACAGCTTCGGGCCGGTCACCGTGGGCTCTTCGGCCGACATCGTCTTCATCGCCCCGGCCCGGGCCGGTGACGTGCTGGAGGCCGATGCGGTGCTGCGCACCAGGTTCGGCCGGTCCGGGCTCTACGACGTGACCGTCCGCCGGGATGACGAGGTGATCGCCGAGTTCCGCGGCCGCAGCCACCAGCTGGGCCCGGCGTCGTGATCACGCCGGCGCCGCGCCGCGGACGGCCCGGCTATGACCAGGAATCGCTGCTGGCGGTGGCGGTCGAGCTGTTCAACGAGCGTGGCTATGACGGCACGAGCATGCGGGACCTGGCGGACCGGCTCGGCATCGCCAAGTCCGCCATCTACCATCACGTGACCGGCAAGGAAGAGCTGCTCCGGCTGGCGCTGGACCGCGCGCTGGGCGGCCTGACCGCGGTCGCGGGGCGGGCCCGCGCGCTGCCCGCGCCCGCCATCGAGCGGCTGGAGTACCTGGTCCGGGGCAGCGTCGAGGTGCTCCAAGCCGAATCGCCCTACGTCACATTGCTGCTGCGGGTGCGCGGCAACACCGAGGTGGAGCGGGCCGCGCTGGAGCAGCGGAGGGGGGTCGACCGGTTCGTGGCCGAGCTGGTGGCCGAGGCCGTCAGCGACGGGGACATCCGGCCGGACGCCGACGCCATGACCACCGCCAGGCTGCTCTTCGGGCTGGTCAACTCCATCGTCGAGTGGTACCGGCCGGGCCGCCCGACCGGACCGGGGGGGCTGGCTGACGCGGTGTGCGCGATGGCCTTCGAGGGCCTGCGTACCCGGCGGCCTGGCCGCACCCGGTAGGCCGCATCCGGTAACTAGTAGCGGACGGCGATCTCGCGGCCCTGCGGGTCCCGCTGCGGGTGGTCGGGCAGGACGACCTCCCGCCCGGCCGCGATCCGCGTGGCGCTCCAGGCCACCGCGGCGGCGTCCATCGTGTCGGTGGCCGGCGCCGGTCCCGGTGGCCCGGCCGACGTGATCCCGGGGAGCGTGATCCCGGTCCGGGCCAGCAGCTCGCGGCGCAGCTCACGCCCGGCCGGCGTGTGCTTGCTGTGCGCGAGCGGCTGGCCCGCGATGGCGCCGAAGGCCAGCTCCGGGTGCACCTCGTACAGCGGGTGCCCGCAGGCCTCGCGGTAGGCGTTGGCCTCGAGCAACTTGGACCGCAGGCCCCAGGCCTGGATGCTGAAGCCCTGCCCGGTCAGCTCGCGGCACCGGCGGTTGGCGGCCGGGTAGGTCGGCTCGGCCCATACCGCCCGCGGCGGGATGGCAAAGACCGAGCTGCGCCGCGGGCCAAGCCGCCCGCGGGCCGCGCGGTCTGCCTCCCGCCAGCCAGCTTCCAGCAGGCCGAGCGGCATGTCGATCCCAACCACGGCGGGCCCGTCGCCGGCTGGCCCGGGCGCCAGCAGCTCGGCCAGTGAGGCACCGGCCCGCACCTCCGCCCGGCCGCCGGGCTGTCCCAGACTGACCGCGACCCAGCCGGCCGGGCAGGCATCGACCCCGGTCACGTGCATACCCGTACGCTCGCATACCGGGCCCCTTCCCCGCCGCCTCATTACCGCCGGTTCGTGCCGTCCCAGCAATGCCGGCACTTTTTTCGGGTCTATCCGGCGGGGCGCCTCGCGGGCCGGCCGCCGAAGCGCTAGGGTTTCCTCGTGGCCGAGCACACCATCGGCACCCAGATCCGGACGGGACAAGACCAGCCCGGCCCGGTCTTCCTGCGCTACACCGCGGCCGATGCCCTCTCCAATCTCGTCGCCGTGCTCGAGCTGACTGCCGAGGGCCAGCTGCGCTGCCGGGTGGCCGGCCGGCAGCCTTATGCCGCCACGGTCCGGCTGGTCGAGGATGTCCTGGTGGCTGGGGATTACTACGACCGGGGCGAGCCCATCGCGGCGTGGGCCTGGCCGATCCTGCTGCTGACCGGGGGGCTGGCGCGGCTGGATGGCAGCGGCCTGGAACTGACCACGCGGGGCCAGGGCGTCCTGGCCGGCCCGTCCTACCCGGCGCTGGGCGCACTGTGGGAGCGGTGGCTGCGGAACGTGTCGCAAGACGAGCTCGGCCGGGTCGAGGCCGTCAGGGGCCAGCGCCGCGGCACGCTGACCCCGGTCGCCGAGCGCCGCGGTGCGGTGGCCGACGGGCTGGCGGCGCTGGAACCCGGCGTGTGGACCGACGTCGACGACCTGCTGGACATCCTGCGGGCGCCGGATCAGCCGCCCCTGGTCGTGGCCAGGAGCCTGACGGCGCTGTGGCGGCTGCACCTGGACGACCCGTACCACGGCTCACTCGGCCGGGCCGGCGCCGCGGCCTGGGCCGTGCTCGAGGGCCGGTACGCGCTGTGCGTGCTGTTCGAGTACGCGGCGACGCTCGGCGTGATCGACGTGGCATACACCGATCCGGCCGGCGCGCGGGACGATTACCGCAGCCTGTGGGGCGCGGATCGCCGCTCCCGGCTGTCCCGCTACGACGGCCTGCTCGCCGTCCGGGTCAACGAGCTGGGCGCCGCCGTCCTGCACGATCCGGACATCCTGCCCGGCCTCAGCCTGCCCATGCCCAGGCTCCGCGCCGTCTAGGCTCCGCCGTCCAGGAAGGCGCCACCGTCCACCCATTCCCGCTGCGATCTGGACAAGATCACGAGGATCGGCCAGGATCGGGGCGGGCCTGCGCGCCGCGCCCAGCCGGGTGCGCTGCTGGCCCGTCGTACGGTGCGCTGGTGAGGCTTACAGGACAGCGGAGGCTAGATGAGGCGGTCGTGGCGGGCCATCAGCACAGCGCTGGCGCTGCTCCTGGCAACGGGACTTACCGTGGCCATGCTGGCGCCGGCCACGGCCCAGGCCGCAAGCACCGCGCTGCTGCGGCCCGCCGGCGACAGCCCGGCCGGGTTCTGGTAGGCAGCGACAGCTGGCCCGTCCCGGTCAGCGGCAGCGCGCCGTACAGCGAGCCGCGAATCGGCGGTACCTATGGCGGTTACATCGGCATGACCGGCAGCTGGTCGTACTGGCTCGGCTGCCACGGCGGCTTCCTGGCCTGGTCCGCGGCCAACAGCGCCCAGGCCGACGCCAACTACACCAAGTACGGCCGGGGCATCGGCACCGCCGTGTACTGGTTCATGGGCGGCCCGGGCGTCGATCCGCATTACAGCGGGACCCAGGCCGAGGCCTCGGCGTGGGGTGCCCGGCAGGCCGCCCGGGCGCTCGCCGATGCGGCCGGCGAGCACGTCACCTACCCGGTGCTGTTCATGGACATCGAGCTCCCGGGGGTCGCGCCCGCCAGTGACAACGGCTGGAACGCCGTGTACACCTCGCCGTGCAGCGGTGTGGTCAGGCACCAGGGCATCCCGGCGGCCGTCGACCGGGCCGAGTTCAACGGATTCTGCGGCTACCTGACCGCGCACTCCAAGTACAAGCCCGGCGTCTACTCGGCGCCGTCCGTCTGGACCAGCATCTTCGGGACCGGCAGCGCCGCCTCGATCCCGCACACCGATGAGTGGACCTATGAGCCGGAGACCGCCAGCTTGTCCAGCGCCCCGTCCGGCTGGTGCCTGAAGTCGGGCGGCTGCGCCCAGTTCTTCGGCGGCGTCTCCAGGTCGGATCCCAGCGCGCTGATGTGGCAGTGGTCCGGGGGAGGCGGCGTCCGGAACGGCGTCGGCGACTTCGACCAGATCGACAGCGCCCGCCAGCGCTGACCGGCCAGAGCTGACCGGCCAGAGCTGACCGGCCAGAGCTAGCCGGCGAGAGCTGACCGGCCAGAGCTAGCCGGCGATCAGCGGCTCGAGCAGGATGTCCGGCTTCTCGCGCTCGATCTGGCCCAGGCGCCACTTGTCGCTGAACAGCGCGAGCAGCGCGCCGTCGTGACGGCGGGTCAGGACCTCGACCGCACGCTGGCCCGCCAGGGCCTTCGCGCCCTCGGCGTCGGTCCGCCGGGCCAGCGTGTAGTCCAGGTGATCCAGATCGGCCCGGGCGCCGAACTCGTGCTCCAGCCGGTTCAGCACCACGTCGTACTGCAGCGGGCCGACCGCGGCCAGCACCGGCGCCTGATCGCCGCGCACGTCGGAGGACAGCACCTGGACCACGCCCTCGGTGTCGAGCTGCTCGATGCCCCGGCGGAACTGCTTGGCCTTGCCGGCTTCCTTGCCGCGCACCACGGCGAAATGCTCGGGCGCGAAGCTCGGGATCGGCGGGAACTCGACCGGCGGCTCGCCCGCGTACAGCGTGTCGCCGGGACGCAGTGCGGTGGCGTTGACCAGGCCGATCACGTCGCCGGGGAAGGCTTCCTCGACCGTCTCGCGGTCCTGGCCGAACATGGACTGGGCGTACTTGGTCGCGAACGGGCGCCCGGTGGCGGCGTGGGTGAGCACCATGCCGCGCTCGAAGCGGCCCGAGCACACCCGCACGAACGCCATCCGGTCCCGGTGCGCCGGGTCCATGTTGGCCTGGACCTTGAACACCAGGCCGGAGAACGGCGCGTCCACCGGCCTCGGCTCGTCCTTGATGTCCGCACGGGGCGATGGGGCCGGCGCGAACGCGGTCACCGTGTCGAGCAGGCGGCGCACCCCGAAGTTCGGCAGCGCCGCGCCGAACAGCACCGGGCTGGTCGCCCCGCCCAGGAACGACTCCATGTCAACGCCGGGGCCGTACACCTCGTCCAGCAGGGCCAGTTCCTCCTGGGCGGCCTCGAACGCGGCGCCGTCGCGGTTCAGCGCGGCCGCCTCGTCCAGCACCGTCTCGATGGCCCGGCCGGCGCCGCCCGGGGTCCGCTCGAACGTCACGTACTCGCCGCTGGCCCGCTCGATCAGGCCACGGAAGTTCCCGGCCACGCCGACCGGCCAGTTCACCGGGGCCGGCCGCAGGCCGATCCGCTGCTCGATCTCGTCCAGCAGTTCCAGCGGCTCCCGGCCGGGGCGGTCCCACTTGTTCACGAACGTGATCACCGGCACGCCGCGGCTGCGGCACACGTCGAACAGCTTCAGCGTCTGCGGTTCCAGGCCCTTGGCCGAGTCCAGCAGCATGATCGCGCAGTCCACCGCGGATAGCACCCGGTAGGTGTCCTCGGAGAAGTCGGCGTGCCCGGGGGTGTCGAGCAGGTTCAGCACCGTGCCGGAGTAGTCGAAACGCAGTGCCGCCGAGGTAATCGAGATGCCCCGGGCACGCTCCATCGCCATCCAGTCCGATGTCACGCCGCGCCGGCCGGCCTTGCCATGTACCGCGCCTGCCTGCGTGATCGCCGACGCGTGCAGGGCCAGGGCCTCGGTCAAAGTGGACTTACCTGCGTCCGGGTGGCTGATCACCGCGAACGCCCGGCGCTTGGCCGCCTCGGCCAGCACCCGCGAGGAGAGCACCTTCGTGTCGGCAGCACGCGGAGGCGCCCCCGTATCTGCCATTGTCACTTACATGAGGATACTGGGTCCGTGGACCGCGTCCTGACCATCCCGAACGGCATCAGCGCCGCCCGGCTGGCCGGGGTGCCGGTCTTCTTGTGGCTGGTCCTGGGGCCGCGGACCGCGGTCGCCGACTACTGGGCGGTCGGCCTGCTCATCGCGGCCGGGCTGTCAGACTGGCTGGACGGCAAGATCGCCCGGGCGTTCAACCAGACCAGCCGGCTCGGCCAGGTGCTGGACCCGGCCGCGGACCGGCTGTACATCGCGGCCACCATCATCGCGCTGGGCGTGCGCTCGATCATCCCGTGGTGGCTGGTCGGCGTGCTGGCGCTGCGCGAGGTGACGGTGGGCCTGGCCCTGGCCATGCTCCGGCGGCGGGCCGGATTCGGGACGCTGCAGGTCAGTTTCGTGGGCAAGGCGGCCACCCTTTGCCTGCTCTATGCGTTCCCGTTGCTATTCCTTGGAGATCACCCCGGTTGGGGCGGGACACTGGCCCGGGTAATAGGGTGGTCTTTCGCGACCTGGGGAACAGTCCTGTACTGGTGGGCCGCGGCGCTGTACCTCGTCCAGGTGCGGAACTTGGTGGGGACGGCACGGGAAGGAGCCGCGTAGCTTGAAGGCCGTTGTCATGGCAGGGGGCGAGGGAACGCGTCTGCGGCCGATGACCGCGAACCAGCCTAAGCCGCTGCTTCCCGTAGCCAACCGGCCAATCATGGAACACGTGCTGCGCCTGCTCAAGCGGCACGGATTCGACGAGACGGTCGTGACCGTCCAGTTCCTGGCCGCGCTGGTCCGGAACTACTTCGGCGACGGCGAAGAGTTCGGGATGAGCCTGCAGTACGCCACCGAGGAGATGCCGCTGGGCACCGCGGGCAGCGTGCGCAACGCCGAGGACGCGCTCCGCGACGAGCCGTTCCTGGTCATCTCCGGCGACGCGCTCACCGACATGGACCTGACCGGCCTGGTCCGCTACCACAAGGAAAAAGGCGCGCTGGTCACGGTGGCACTGGCTAAGGTGCCGGACCCGCTCGAGTTCGGCATCGTGATCACCGAGGAAGACGGCCAGATCCAGCGCTTCCTGGAGAAGCCCACCTGGGGTCAGGTGTTCTCCGACACGGTGAACACCGGGGTCTACGTGCTGGAGCCCGAGGTTCTCGCCGAGGTACCGCTGGGGGAGACGGTCGACTGGTCCGGCGATGTCTTCCCCGCGCTGCTCAAGCGGGGCGCGCCGCTGTACGGGTACGTCTCGGACGACTACTGGGAGGACGTCGGCACCCTCGACAGCTACCTCAAGGCCCAGGCCGACGTGCTGGCCGGCCGGGTGCGGACCGACATCGCCGGGTTCGAGGTCTCGCCCGGGGTCTGGGTGGCCGAGGGCGCCGAGGTGGATTCGGACGCGGTGCTCACCGGCCCGCTGTGCATCGGCGACTACGCCAAGATCGAGGCCGGGGCGGAGCTGCGCGAGTACACCGTGATCGGCAGCAACGTCGTGGTCAAGGAGGGCGCTTTCCTGCACCGCGCGGTGGTGCACAACAACGTCTACGTCGGCCAGGGCGTCAACCTGCGCGGCTGCGTGATCGGCAAGAACACCGACGTGATGCGGCTGGCGCGGATCGAGGAGGGCGCGGTCGTCGGGGACGAGTGCGTGATCGAGCCCGAGGCCTACCTGTCCGCCGGGGTCAAGGTCTACCCGTTCAAGACCATCGAGGCCGGCGCGGTGGTCAACACCAGCGTGATCTGGGAGTCCCGCGGGCAGCGCACCCTGTTCGGCCCGCGCGGCGTGTCCGGCCTGATCAACGTCGAGGTCACCCCGGAACTCGCGGTCCGCCTGGCCAGCGCTTACGCGACCATGCTGCGCAAGGGCTCCACCGTCACCACCTCCCGGGACGTGTCCCGGGCTGCCCGCACGCTCAAGCGGGCCGTGCAGGGGGCGCTCAACGCCAGCGCCATCAACGTGGTCGACCTGGAAGCGCAGCCGCTGCCGGTCGCCCGGTTCGAGACCGCCCGGGACGCCTACAGCGGCGGCATCGCGCTGCGCACCACGCCGGGCGACCCGCAGTCGGTCGACATCATCTTCCTGGACGAGCACGGCGCCGAGCTGTCCCAGGCCGACCAGCGCAAGCTGGAGCGGGTCTTCTCCCGGCAGGAGTTCCGGCGCGCGTTCCCCGGCGAGATCGCCGAGCTCAGCTACCCGCCCCGCGTGGTGGAGTCCTATACCCACGAGCTGCTGCGGTGCGTCGACATGACCAGCGTGCGCGAGGCCGGGCTCAAGGTGGTGGCGGACTGCGCAGGCGGCACCGCCTCGCTGGTGCTGCCGAGCCTGCTCGGCACGCTCGGGGTGGACGTGCTGACCCTGAACAACCGGCTGGACGAGGTGTCGCCCACCGAGAGCGTGGCCCAGCAGCGGGCCGGCCTGCAGCGGCTGGCCGACATGGTGTCCTCCTCCAAGGCCGCGTTCGGCGTGCGGTTCGACCCGGTCGGGGAGCGCATCCAGCTGGTGGATGAGAAGGGCGAGCTGGTCAGCGAGGACCGGGCCCTGCTGTCCGTGCTCGACCTGGTGGCCGCCGAGCGCAAGCGCGGCCGGGTGGCGCTGCCAGTGACCACGACCCGGGTCGCCGAGCAGGTCTGCCGGTTCCACGGCGTCCAGGTGGAGTGGACGCCCACCTCCATGCACGCGCTCACCCTGGCCGCCACCCAGGACGACGTGATCTTCGCGGCGGACGGCCACGGCGGGTTCGTGGTGCCCGAGTGCGCCCGGACCATCGATGGCATCGCGGCGTTCGTCCGCCTGCTCGGCCTGGTCGCCCGGACCCGGCTGACGCTGAGCCAGATCGACGCCCGGATCCCGGTCGCGCACCTGCTCCGGCGCTCCATCCCGACGCCGTGGGCGGCCAAGGGCGGGGTGATGCGCACGGTGATGGAGGCGGCGGGGGATCACGAGATCGACACCACTGACGGCGTGCGCGTGGTCGAGCGCGACCGTGGCTGGGCACTGGTCCTGCCTGACCCGACCGACGCGATTACGCACCTGTGGGCTGAGGGCACCGACGCGGACACCGCCCAGGAACTGCTGGACGACTGGGCATCGGTGGTAGAGCAGGCAGGACGCTGAGCGCCGGCTGAGCGTTGCCACCGAGTGTCAGATACTGCTCGCAGGTCCCCGGATAGCGCGGCTGCATCCGGGTAAGCTGAGTCCTTCACGTGATGATGCGAAAGACGCGAACCGCGCCGAATTCGCTTATGTGAGAGAATCGCGCCCATTGCGATTCGCCCGGCGGTCATTGCCCGCTGCGGCGGGCCTGCATGGCAGGCGGGTGCATGGCGGAGGTGAGACGGCGGTGTGGCGGAAGCGTCGCGACCAAAATCGCGACCAAAATAATGGGCGCCCCAGGCGCCGGCTGTTCGCGTGGCGCATGGACCGTCAAGCCCCCGCAACGGTACCTTGGGCTGGGTCGGGCGAAGCCGAGGAGCACAGCGAGGGGAGGCCGAGCGGAGCTATGGCACGCGTGTACTGCGCCCGGTGCGGCCGGCCCAATCCTGATGGGGCCCGGTTCTGCTCGCATTGCGGGGCCCAGCTGTCCGCACCCGTGCCGCCCGGATCGGGCATGCCGGCCGGCCCGGCCGCGCCGAGCGGGACGGGCGGGTAT
>JBAPYC010000522.1:0-10012 GCA_049284535.1 Streptosporangiaceae bacterium | reverse complement strand
TTGTGGATCTGTCCGCGGAAGGCCCAGATCCCGGCCTGGTCGAGCAGGACGAGGAATTCGAGAACGGGGCGTCGCCGCTCGCCTATTGACAGCGCCTGCTCGGTCAGTCGTTCCGCGGTGACGAGATCGCACCGCTCCAGGGCCAGGCCGGCCAGGGCTCGCAGGCAATGCACGGCGAAAAAGTGTTGCTCGAAGCCCAGCCGCTGCGCCGCCGCCGCAGCGGCCTGCGCCGCATCGGCTGCCTCAGCGAGATGGCCGGCCTCCCACCGTGACAGCGCGAGCCCGCCGGGCACTAGGACCAGCCTGGCCGCTTCAGCAAGGTCCGGCATGGCCAGCGCCGTTGCTGCCTCATGCTCCACCGCCTCCCAGTCTTCCAGGCAGGAGTAGACATCCATGAGGATCAACGGGACGGTAGTGTTCCACTCGTCTTTACCCGGGAGTCGCTCCTGGGCGGCCCGTGCGTCGAAGGCCGCCTCCAGCGCTTCATTCAGGCGTCCGGTCTGGGCGCAGTGGAAACACCGCAACGCCCCCAGCCGGGCCGCGAGCTTCGAGTCGGGCGGGATTGACGGGCGGGCCCGCTCGAGCAGATCAAGATAGTCGCCGCCGCGGGCCATATCACCACACATGAGCAGATCACCGGCCAGGCCGAGCAGTTGCTCGGGCGCGTCGGCCAGCAGCGCGGGGCGGAGCACACTGAGGTCCAGCGGTGGCGGCAGTGCGGGGTCACGCAGGAAATCGGGCACGACCCGGTCCTGCAGGAGTGCCACGCCCCGGGAGGCCTGCCGGGCGGCCAGGAAATGGCGCGCTGCCCGCCGGGCGTTGCCGGCTGACTCGAACCACTCGCCCGCCCGCAGCTGCAGTGCCTGCTCGCGTGACCGGTCCCTGGCCCGCAGTTCAGCCCGCAGCACCTGCCGCACCAGATGGTGATACCGGAAGCTTGTCCGTTGGTCATCGAGTGCCACGACGAACAGGTTGGCTGCGTCGATGCTGCGCAGCAGCCCTGCCGCATCCCGCCCGGTGACGGCCTCGCACGCGGCCGCTGTCAGCTCACCGAGGATGGATGTATCCAGCATGAACCGGGCCACTTCGGGCGGCTGCGGGTCGAGGACCTCAGAGATGAAGTACTCGGCGATGTCGCGGCTGCGGACATCGAGCCCATGCGCGGCCCGCGCTGGGTCTCCGGCGCCGCGCAGGGCCAATGCCGCCATCTGCAGGGCCGCGACCCACCCTTCGCTTCGCTGATGAAGGAGCCTCAGGTCGTCTGGGTCAATCCGCGTGCCGTAGCTGGCCAGCAGGTCGCGGCTCTCGGCCAGGCTGAAACGCAGGTTACGGTCGCGAAGCTCGGACAACTCACCCGAGATCCGCAGCCGATGCAGGCGCAGCGGCGGATCGGCCCTACTGGCCAGTACCAGCTGAGCGTTCTCGGCGGGCCAGCAGTCAACAAGATCGGCCATGTCCGGGCCCACCGCGGGTGTCGCGTGATGGAAGTCGTCCACGATGATCGCCGACCCGGCAGGCAGCCTCGCGGCGTCGTTGGCGATAGCCGCGGTGACGTCGGCCGACATGGCGCGGTCCATCGCGAGCAACTGGGCGGCATCGACACCGAACCCCGGCGTCACCATCTGGATGGCCTCGATGAACCCGATCCAGAACCGTACTGGGTCAGCGTCTCCGCTGTCACACGACAACCAGCAGGTAAGGCCGGGTGACCTGGCCGCTGTCCAGCTCGACAGCAGCACGCTCTTGCCCGCCCCCGCCGACCCCACCATGACGGTCATCCGTCGGCCGGCTCCTTCCGTCAGCTGGTCGAGCAGCACGGTCCTGGTGATAAGTGTCGTGGGCAGGGGCGGCGGCCGGAACTTCGCCCACGCGAAGCGGGCCGTCCGCGAGTCTCCGCGCGTCATCGTCGTGGCCTGCGACACAACAATTCACCCGAAATTCTGCTGTCTCGGCTAGGCAGCCACTGACTGGCCATCTTCTGACTGTCAGCCTGTCGCATGGCGTCATGCCATAGATCACCCGAAAGGGGGTGATACGGGCCTAACTCATTGTCGGCGGGTGACGCGGCTGGGCGAAGCCTGGCAGGAGACTGCGATGGCATGGCCCTGGTGCTGAGACTCGCGGGCTGGCCCGCGGTATGGTCGGCTCGGGGCGGGTGATCGCGTTCGGCGGGAGCAACGTGGCCCCGGCCGGCGCGGTGGCGGTGAGCTTGGTCTACCTCGCCGTGAATTCCGAGGATCACTCGCATATGGTGCACATGAGTGCGGCAGGTAACCCCACCTAGGGCGGGGTGATGCCCTGACCGGACGTCTCCGCTCACTGCCGGATCGCCCGGAGCAGCAGGTAATCGATGATCCGGCGTCGCCAGAGCAGGTCTACCTGCCGTAGCAGCAGGCGGGCGGCCGCCTGGTGACCCGCGGGTGCGGCCGCCGCGCCGCTCAGCCGCGCTGCGGTCAGCCGGAGCGCCGGGCGGATCACCCGATCGCCGCATCCGGTGACCTCTACCCCGGCCAGGCCTGCCGCATTTGCGGTCGCGGCGATCTGCCTTGCCGTCATGGCCATGGTCCGGCGCAGCCCGAAGACCCGCAGCTGAGTCAGGCCGCAGATTAGCTCAGCCGGAGTGACCGGCCATCGCTCGATCGAGATGTCGGACATGCTCAGCACGCCGCCGGGCCGGAGCACCCCGGTAACACTCCTCGAAAAAAGCCTTCCGCGAGCGGAAATGGAATGCCGCCTCCACGCTGATGATCCCATCCACGCTCCCGTCGGCGATCGGCAGCCGGGTGGCGTCGCCCACCACGGGGGCCGCCTTGGCCTCCCGCAGCCGGTCCCGCCCGGTAGCGAGCTGCCATTCCGTGATGTTCATCGCCACGAGCCGACGGGGGTGAACCGTCTGGGCGATCAGCGGATCCTGGATACCGAGCCCGTTCCCAACGTCCACCACCAGGCCTCCGGCGGGCAGGGCCAGTGCCAGCCTCCTGACCAGCCGCTGGCAGGCGTCTTCGGCTTCATCCTCCGACCCGGGCCCCTCCCACAATCCAAGGTTCAGCCAGCCGGGCGCGAGGGCCAGGAAAAAACCGGATCCGATGCTCTCGTACACTCGCGCGACGGGATTCTGGCCCTGCCTGACCATGGCGGCTATATGCCGCACATGCTGGCCCGCCCACCCCGAAGGGCATACCGGCCCGGCCGTCATATAACTGCCGATGCTACTGGCCGTCGCCTTGGAGCGTCGTCTCGGACTCGGCCACGGCAATGGCCACGCCGAGGGCCCGCATGATGTTCCCGCCTGCGGCCACCACCCGGGGGGTGCCGACGACCGGGGCGACCGCGATCATGACGCCGTGGATGTCCTCGGCCGTGAGCCCGGTCTCCTCGGCCGCGGTGATGTTGGCCAGGTAGGAGGCGGGCGGCGCCACCATGGCGATCAGGGCGGCCATCCTGGCGAGCATGAACTCGCGGGGCGAAGAGAGTTGTGCTTGGCCGATGTGGTGGTGAGGTCGGCCAGCGTGTCGAGGACAGGTGTTTCCGCGGTCATGAAATCTCCCAGGTCTGGCGCTAGCTTTTCCAGCAGTCCATCGCCCAGTCCATCGCCGTGGCCGGCCGCGCGCATCACCCGTGGCGGCGTGGACTCACCGAGCCGCCGCTGCGGTCGAGTCGGCTGTGCCGTCTCGGCTGGGTGCCGGGGAATGAGCACGCCGAGAACCAGGCCGATGACGGTAACCGCGAGCATGATGACAAGGACGACGCCGAACGGTTTTCCCGCGGGCAGCTTGACGGCAACCAGGACCGAGCCGACCAGCGCGGTGCCCAGCGATGACGCCAGGTTCGAGACGCTCCGCGACAGGCCAGATATCTCGCCCTGATCGCACTGGTGACGACGCCGCCGATCAGCGGCCGTGCGGCGGCGCCGAGGCCGCCTGCGCCGCTGACCACGCCGAAGTAGCGGGCCCGTGATTTGATATCGGGGAAGGCCACGGTGACCAGGATGTAGATCGGCGGGATCATCAGGGCCGAGCCCACGCCCTCCAGCAGCGAGTACCCGATGATCAGCTGCACCAATCCGGACGACAGCAGCGCCAGCAATCCGCCGACCCCGTACACGATCAGGCCAGGACGAAGCACCGCTTGCGACCCCAGATGTCGGTCAGCTTGCTGCCCGGGATCATCAGCGCCGCCATCGTCAGCGTGAACAGCGTGATCGCGGTCTGCACCCCGGCCACCGTGGTGCTCAGGTCCTTGGCGATCGCGCTGATCGCCACGTTCATGTTGGTGGCTACGTAACTGGCAATGAACTGAGCCAGCGCCAGCGGCAAGATCATCGCCCAGCCCGCGCCTCGGTCCACGGCCGCCTCAGATCTGTGCACCAAGGGCTATGCCTCGAGGCGGTCGCGGCTGCCGTAGACGCACAGTCCCCACAGCGCCACCACGTCCATGGCGATAATGGTCAGGGCCCAGAACGGGTAGGCGGGAAGGAACAGCATCTGGGCGATGGCGTTGAGCCCGACCAGGCCCACGGCGGTCCAGCGGGCCAGCTGGTTGCCGAACATGACCCCGATCGCCGCGAGGAGCTGCAGGATGGACAGGATGAGCACGATCCATCCCCAGGTGCGCAAGTCGCCTACCACATAGTGTGCATTGCCGATGTAGACGTGGGAGCGGGTGATCGCGGCGAGGCCGTCAATCATGTTGAAGAAGCCGATCGTAAGCAGCAGGATGCCCGCGAAGATAACCATGTAGATTCCGGCGTGCCCGCTCGTATGCTTGACTGGTGTGGTCGTTGCCGACGTCATGTCGACCCTGCTAGGTCGCTAGGCCCGTGGTTGCCTCCACCTTGGTTGGGCGGTATCCGGGTGTCGTCACCCATCGGCGGGTGATTGTCCCGCCTTGGGAGCAGGCGCAGGTCGACCGCTCGCTCGATGGCCTCCGAGCGGGACGTCACCCCGAGCTTGGAGTAGATCGACCGCAGGTGGGTTTTTACCGTGTTGCGCGAGATGTAGAGCGCGGCGGCGATCTGCAGGTAGCTGCTGGTCGGCAGGAGCTCGAGAATGCGCAGCTCGGCAGCCGTCAGCGGTTCGACGGGCCCGGCCCGGGACCCAGCCGGGACCGGCTCGGTGGCCCTCGCTTCCATGGCCACGCCAATCAGCCGCTCGAGGTACGGATCTCCTCGCGCCTGCGGATAATGCTCCATCAGGTAGCTTGTTACCTGAGGTGCGGTTGTGACGACGGTCCTGCAGAAGCCCCCGCGGCGTGCCGTCCGGAGAACCTCGCCCAGGATGCTCGGGGTCATCGGGTCACCGTCGTGGATCGCCCCGGCCGCCAGAAGTATCTCGCGTTCCAGCGCCCGCCTCGGGGGCAGATCACCGCACCCTGAGGGCAGAAGTTGCCGTCGGGCGGCCTGGTAATTGCCTGCGGCCAGCGCGACCCTCGCCAGCAGCAGGCCGCGACGGCCGGGTGGCAGCGTGCTCGCCAGCTCAGCTGGCGTGCGCAGGTCGCCGAGCGACAAGCGCATCAGCGCCTCGAGCTCGTCGGCCTGCCTCAACAGCGCCGACCCCGCCCCGGCCAGGATCAGCCGGGCCGACTCGATACTCGCCAGCGCTTCGCGGACATGCCCCCGGGCGGCCCAGATCTTCGCCCGGTCGAGCCGCGCCAGGAACTCGAGCAGGGGCTCTCTCCCCTCGGTTATCGAGAGCACCCGCTCGATGAGCTGGTCCGCCGCGTCGAGGTCCCGCCGCTCGAGTGCGAGCCCGGCCAGAACCCGCGTGTAATCCACGACGAAGAAGTGATCGGTGAACCCTAGCCGCTGCGCCTGCTGATCAGCGGCTGCGGCGGCATCGGCGGCTTCGGTCAGATAACCCGCTTCGAACCATGCCACCGCCCGTGCTCCGGGAATCATCACCAGCCTGGCCGGCTCGCTAAGGTCAGGCATGGCCAGGGCCGTGGCCGCCTCCCGTTCGACAGCCGGGAAATCCTCCAGGCAGTTATAGGCCCGCATGAGGACCAGCGGGACGGCGGCACTCCACTCGTCGGCGTCCTGGCTCCTGTCCTGGATGGCCTGGGCGGTCAGAGCCGCCTCCACGGCCTTGTCCAGCTGTCCGTTCTGCGCGTAAAGGAATGACCGCATCGCCGCGAACCGGGCCGCCAGCCTCGACCCGGCCGGAATCGGCGGTGTCATCTGCTCGAGCAGATCAAGGTACTGGCCCCCGCGAGCACGATCACCGCCGAGCAGCAGGTCGGCGGCGAGCGCGAGGAGCTTGTCCGGGGCATCGGCCAGCAGTGCGGGCTCGATCGTGCTGGGATCAAGCGGGGCCGGCATGGCCGGATTCTGCAGGAATTCGGTGATGACGTGGTCCTGAAGGAGAACCATGGCCCGGTCGGCTTGGTTCGCCCCGAGGAAGTAGCGGGCCGCGATGCGTGCCTCTCCGGTCGACTCGAACCACTCGGCTGCCCGGAGCATGAGTTCCCGTTCCCGCTCGCGGCCCCTGGCTCGCAATTCGGCCTGCAGTGTGCGGTGCACCAGATGGTGGTAACGGAAACTCGTCCGGTCGCCATCGAGGGGCACGACGAACAGGTTGGCCGCGTCGATGACGTGCAGCAGCGCCGACGCATCCTGCCTGCCCGTAACGGCCGCGCATGCGGCCTCGGTCAGCACGCTCAGGACGGAGGTGTCGAGCATGAACTGAACCACCTCGGGCGGCTGTTGCTCGAGGACCTCGGAGATAAAGTACTCGGCGATCGTATGACCACGGATATCAAGCGCCAATGCGGCCCGCATGGGGTCGCGGGTACCGCGAAGCGACAGCGCGGCCATTTGCAGGGCCACGACCCAGCCCTCACTTCGCTGATGCAGCAGCGACAGCTCATCGGCGGTGACCTCGACGCCGAACTTCGCCAGCAGGTCATGGCTTTCGGCCCGGGAGAAATACAGATCGCTGTTGCGAAGCTCGCACAGCTCATCCGCCATCCGCATCCGGTGCAGACGCAGCGAGGGGTCGCTACGGCTGGCCAGCACCAGCTGGACATGGTCCGCGGGCCAGCGCTCGACAAGATCGATCATGCTCGTGGCCACCGTCGCCGCGGCGCGGAAGTCGTCCACGATGATCGCCGAACCCGCGGGCAGCCTCGCGGCGTCGTTCGCGAGCGACGCTGTGACGTCGGCCGACACGGCGCCCTCCATCTCGAGCAGATGGGCGGCATCCACGCCGAAATCCGGCGCCAGCCCGCGAGGGGCCTCGGCGAATCCGGTCCAGAAGCGGACAGGATTGGCGTCAGCCTTGTCGCATGACAGCCATGCGGTGGCGCCAGCGGGTCTGGCCGCCGCCCAGCTCGACAGCAGCACGCTCTTACCCGTGCCAGCCGAACCGACCACCATGGTCAGCCGCTTGTGCGCTCCTGCCGTCAGCCGGTCATGCAGGACCGGTCTGGTGACCAGCGTGGGCGGCAACGTGGGCGGCCGGAACTTCACTACGGCGAACCGGGCACCATGTCCCGTGGTCATGCCTGCTATGACCTGGCAAATCCCTCGGCATAGCATCTAAGCCTTGCCGCTGTGGAATTCCGCGTCGGTGATGACACCCCGGTCGCGCAGGCGGCCAGCTCGGCCAGCTGGGCGCCGCGGACGATGCCCCCGCCGCTCAAGCTGCGGCTCCTGAACATGTTCATGACCGCGCGGAAGACCAAGGTGATCAGCATTATCCAGATGAACAGGCGCAGTATGGTCAGGAACAGATTCCACAATGGGTAGTCCACTTGCTGCCCCACCTCCGTTCGAGGTACTCGCCTGCCGAGACTACATGGCGAGCCTAGGCCGGTTGTTTCCTCCTTACCTCACCCCTTTGGGGTGAACACGCAATGCGTGGCGGACTCGTTGCGTGAGCTCATGCCGCGGCCGGTCGCCGGGCGGCGGGGTCACCCCCGCATGGGTGATGACGCTGACCGGCCGGTGGGTGACTCTGGCATGACGCAGGACGACGCAGGAATCAGCAGACTGCGAGGCGTAGTTAATGCGATCGAACACTTATGAAATCACTTTCGTGGGCCAGGCAGGTGACACGCTGCGCGCGGAATTCGACGAGTGTGATGTCACGGTTGGTAGAGGTACGACCACACTACGTGCTGAGCTTCCAGATCAGGCAGCTCTGTCCGGGCTCATGGAACGGATCACCGGCTTCGGGCTCGAAGTGATCGACGTGAGCGTTGTGGCGCCGCCACCCGAACGTTAGCGGCCAGCCGGGCACCGCAGGCGCGGGAACGCCCGGCCGGTTCGTCGGCACCCGGACGCTGAGCGCTCCGGGTAAGACCGGGCAGATCGCCGGCGACGGCATTTCAGCCGCCTCACCGTCGATGCCAACCGGCACCTGGGGTGCGTCGGCGGTGATCTCGATCTTCTCCGTGGTCAGCACATTGAGCCTGTTCCGTGCGTGCCACGGAGCAGGCCGACGGCCTGCCGCAGTGCCGGACGGTCCGGTGATCCAGGAGTCCCGCGCCTCGAGGTGCGCTGATTCTCCCTGGTCAGCTGGACATGGCGATGGCTCAATGATTCGCGAGTTCTCCGCCTGAGACGGGACGGGTTGTCGGTCAAGGTGCGCTCGGGTGCGGCACTGGAGGTAATGATGTTCCGCGGCAGCCCGGGAATCCTCCATGTCCTGGGCCGGGCCCGCGACCGTATGCAGTACTGACAGAAGTGGGGCTGGTGCTCGAGACCATCACGTTGGGGTAGCGGCGCCAGCAGGCTGCGGGTGGAAATGGTTGATGGAGGCGAACGCGAACTGGATCCGCGCCAGATTGAGGTTCATCGGCTCCATCCAGTCCTGGTCATCCCGGCAAGCCGATGATCCGTCGCGACACCCGGCTGAGCCTTATCCGTCGCGGGGTGGTCCTGGCCATACCACACCCGCCTATTCCGATCGCTCGATTTCACCCCCGCTGGGGGGAGGTAGCAGGCTCCGGCATTGGTGAGGATGCCGTCGTGAGCCTCCGTCGGCATCAGCTTCGCACCCTCCACGCCATCGAACGCGACCTGGCCGACTCCGATCCGGGCCTGGACGTGCGCTACCAGTCGTTCGCCCGGCAAATCGGTGGCCAGGACCTGCGCTGGGTGGAGAAGACAGCTCGCGGACGCCTCTGGCCCTGGCGGCACGAGCCGCGCCCGAGCAAGCGAATGAAGGATTGGTGCGCCGAGAACCGGAATGATCCGTGACGACGAACCAGGCCATGCTCGGAGTGGGCCTGATACCCGCACTCGCGATCGGTTCGCAGAGGCTCACCAGCCGCCTGTGCATCCCGGCGCTCCCTGGTGCTGATCGCCCGGCCGCTAGTAGCCCTGCTGGCCACGGGCGGCCTCAGCACCCAGCGCATATCTGGCGCGCCGCCGCTCACCCGGCCTGCCCGGACCGTGATCACCCGCTCGTGGGTGATGCCCGGCCTGGTCGGCCCTCCGACGATGGATGCGTGACTGAGTACGATGACGTGATTATCGCGGTCAGCGGCGCCGACGGCGGCACGCTCGCCCACACGCTGGCACAGTCCGGCAAGCAGATACTGCTGCTGGAGCGCGGAGATTTCTTGCCTCGTGATACGGGCAACTGGGACCCTCGGCCGGTATTCGCGGAGGGGAAGTACCACCTGTACGTCGTCGAGACCAGCCTCTTCGCCAGTACCGGAGCGGTGAACCCGGCCCCGACCGCCATCGCCAACGCCAACCGGGTCGGCGAGCACCTAGTTGGCCGCATGTCGTGAACCGCTCCTGCCCGCCCCACGCCGGAGGTGAGGATGTCTGCCATCGGCGGTGAGCCCAGCTCGGCCACCGGGAGCCAGGAGCTCAGCCCGGACGAGCGAGCCGAGCTAAAACGCCTTCGCGCCGAGACCGCCGAATTCCGCCAGGGACCTAGGAGGCGCATCAGCCAGCTGAACCTGACTGGGACCCTCAATCAGGCCTCGGCCCAGTTGAACAGCAGAGGGCTGCCCCGGATCAGCACACTGATCACGACGTTCGGCCCGCAGATCACCAGCG
>JBAPYC010000521.1:0-6108 GCA_049284535.1 Streptosporangiaceae bacterium | reverse complement strand
GCCGGGCCCGGCACCGCCACGGTAACTCAGTCCGCGGTGGGCCCGCGTGCAGGGTGCCCACGGCCGGATCGCAGTCAGGGTGAGCGCACGACAAGCCACACCGCCGTCATGTTTACTCCGCCCGCAGCAGGGCGGCGGCCGAGGTTCGGGCGGCGGTGCGGCCGGGGATGGCCGCCACCAGGTTCGCCGTCGCCAGGGCCCCCGCGATCACGGCGATGACCGTGAGCACGGGGACCGAATCTCCCTGGGGTCTGTCCTGGCATGGTGCTTACGGGCACGGCTGTTGGTTCACTGGACCCGGGCGGCGCGGCATCGTGATCACCGGTGATCTAGCTGCCGCCGCCATCGGGAATCGGCAAGTTGTGGGCCGTGCATGCGGACGGGAGGGTTTCTTCAGCCGACCGGTGCGGCCGGAGCCGGGACCGACGCAGCTGATGCTGGCGTGAGGTCATCGGGTGCGGGGGCGGGCACGTCGGCCCCGCCCTGGTCCAGGCGGAACGGCGGGTAGGCGTCGGTCATCAAGGCGGCGTACGCGATGACCCGTATAACCCAGCGGTTCATGCCGACGACGAAGTCATACAGCCCTCGCGGGTAGCGGCCCGCGAACAGCAGCGTGATCGCCGCGAACAGCACGAGCAACCCGATCAGGCCGCCGGAGAGGTCATCGGCCTGCCACGTTTTCCCCGAGGACCCGGTCGCGGCGTAGCCGCCGCCGGCGAACACGGCGACGATGGCGTACTGCGGGATCGCCAGCAGCCACCACTTGACCAGGACCAGGCCGCGGGAGAGCCGCTCGGGGTAGGCGACGTCCAGCGTCGCGGGATAGTCCGGCTCCTCAGCCAGGCTGAACGGCGGGTAGCGGTCGGTCCCCAGGGCACTGTAGGTGTAGTAGGCGACCCGCCACGACCAGCGCAGTACCCCCAGATTGAAGCTGAACAGCGGGCGGGGGTAGCGCGTGGTGAACAAGATCGCGAAAAACGCGATGACGGTGACGACGGCGAACGCGATCCACAGGAAGAACAGCACGATGTAGTGCGGGATCGCCAGCAGCCACTTGACCAGCCACAGCCAGCGGCTCAACGGCTCGTCGAGACGAGCTCGCACCTGGACGGGGTAGCTTTGGTCCATGATTTCCTCCTTGTCGGTGCCTGCAGATGCCACATCCGTGACACGGGCACGCGATGGGCAGGCAGGAACAGATAATCCGGGCTGATTAGTCCCGGTCCCCCCGGCTATCTAAGAACCGTCACGTGGCTGGCACGCGTATTCTCCGCGGAGTTCGCATAAAGCTGCCTATAGCACACCAGGGCCGTCACCGGATTCCCTGGGTTACGTTAACAACCGCATACGAGACTGGAGTACCGAGGGCTTACCATCTCGGGGTTCCCGGCAACAAAACGGGCGCCCAGATGTCGTCGAATACAATGGTCACGGCATTTCGCCGCTGGCTGAGGAGACGTCGAACCCGTACGGGGCGACAGACCGCGGGCGGTCGTCCTGCCCGAACCAGGCGTCTCATGGGTCAATCTGCTAAGCAAGCGCCACCAGGGTCCGGAGCAACACTCCCGGACGCTGCTCAAACTGCCTTAAGCAGAGACCAACACGGCTACGGGAAAATCCGTCGTGTCACCACACACGCTACATCAGCCCATATCGCACTTCAATAGGCGTCGGCTTATTTCTAAGTATCTATGGGCACTCCGGCGAAGACGCAGCGGGCCTTGTCCCGGCGGATTAAAAGTCACTTCCGTCTAGCAGTAAATGCCGCTTAGCCTATTTTGATCATGCCGCTACCTAGACTTTTACTGGATTCGCGTGCCTGATAGTGGGCCGGTCGTCATGGCGGGTGCCGTGGTCCTGGGGTTCCTTAAGGCGGTAGTGGTTGTGCGGGCGCGCTTGACCACGCGCGGGCAGCTGAGGTCGCGTCGTTTGTTCAGGTGCCGGCTGCCGGTGATGTCGGGCCATGACCCGGTTAAGGGTGCGCTGGCGCTGATCAAAGAGATTCCCTGCCGACTCGGCTGCTGTCACACCCTGCCCAACGCCGACCGGGACTGGATGAACGCCGTATCGGCCGCAGCGGCAGCCGCACCCAGATCGTCTATATCCGTGCGGCGACAACGACCAGCCGCTGCGTTCCTGGGGCCGCCTCGATCCAAGAGGCGGTGGTGCGTGTCCTCAGCCTGGTGCGAGCCGCCCCGGGATGCGCATAACTGGGCGGCGATGGCGGTGAGCACGTCCAGCCGGGCGGCCCGGCGGGCGGGCCAGCTGGCCCGCTTCAGCAAACAGCGTGGACGTTCGGCTAAATCTGGCGCTTTCCTGCGCTGACGGGCAGGTGTCCCTGGCGCTCCCGGTAGATTCAGGGAATGAAGAAGATCCTCGAGCTTCTGGTCTGTATCCTCCATCCCATCGCCGTGATCCTCATCTGGATCGACTTGGCAACCCGACGCAATATCGGGGGCGGAGCGAAGCTGGCATGGGCTCTGTTCAGCCTTGTCCCGCTGGTGCCGTTCCTCTACGTGCTAACGGGTGGCGACCTGTGGTGAGGCCGCGGCGCTGACGATACCGCCAGGCGGGCTCGAGAACTTTTCCAGCCGTTCGGGCGCTGCGTCGCCTGGTCGGCGATATCACTGCTTGCCGCCTCGGCGGTCACATGCACGGATCCCGGCTGACGCAGGATGGGTTCGGCGGGATGCAGTCCGGCGTAGCCACACATACTGGCACCATGCCTGTCCGCTCCACCGCATCGTGGCTGATGCTCACGAACGCCTCGGCTGACGGTTCTGGATGCAGGCACCGGCTGCAAGGTTGGTTCCGGGCGCAAGAGCGAGATCGTCATCGGGCCTGTGGGGAACGCCTGACCAGCATGTGCTTCACGCGGCCACCGACTTTGACCTGACTAGCAGCGCACAGCAGCGCGAACAGGAGATTGAGCAGCTGCTCGCGCCTGGGCACGCCGGGTCGGCGCACAGTCCCGGACTGTACTGGCCGGCAACGAGGGAAACGAGTTCTGCATGATCCGTCCCGAAAGAAACGCTTCGCTTGGTCGCCAAGGCCCGGCACCGGGAGCCACAGATCGACCCTGCCCGGGCAGAAGAGTAAGCACGGTCAGCGCATCAATTCGGTAGTTGCCGTTTGGCCTCCGCGTTGTATTTTGCGACCGTGCTCAGCACTGGACGGCGGTAACAGCGGAGCGTCCGCGCCCCGAATTACTTGGCGCTGATGAGGCCCAGGGCCCTGGCCCGGCTGACCGCCTCGTCCCGGCTGTGGACGCCGAGCCTGTTATACAGGCGTGCCGCTCGCTCCTTGGCTGCTGACCGGGAGATGCCCAGCTTGTCGGCGATGACGGCGAAGGGGAGTGATGTCGGGAGGTACCGCAGGACCTGGGCCTCCGCCACGGTGATCGACGCGGCCTTGACTCGTGCCCCGGCCTGGTCGGCCGCTTCGGCAGCTATCTCGTCGGCGGCGGCAATGGTGATGAGGGAGTCCGCCACGGACTCGGCGGCCACCTCGTCGGCGGCTTCTATAGTGGCGATGTCTTCGGCTACGGCGTCAGCGGCGGCCTGGTCGGCGTCAGCCACGATGAGGCCGGCTGCGGTCAGCGCCGCGACCGCCTCGTGCGCGGCGGCCTCCTCCACCAGCCCGGCAGTGATCAGCGCCCGGACGGCGTCGGCGGCCGCAGCCGACTGGATCCGCTGCGACTCGGCCACCGCCTCGGCTGCCTCGGCTTGGGCCGCAGCCATCGCGAGCACGGCACTGGCCTCTTCGGCCTGGGCCTGGGCGATCACCTCAGCTGCCTCCTCCATGGCGGCGACCTCGGCTCCCACCACCAGCCCGGCCTCGGGGGTCAGGAAGCCCTCGCCGATCAGCGTGCCGCCGGTCTCGGCGATGGCGTCAAAAAGCGGGGCGGCCCAGTCGTGCTCGACAAGCAGGAAAGCCAGGGCGGTCCCTGGTTCCAGAGAATCGGCCAGAGCCAGCGCACCGGCTGGGTCAAAGGCCGCCAGACCGTCAGCTGGCGCCGCCACAGCCGGGCCACCGTCCGCAACAGGAATCACTGCCGCCAGCAGCGAACCGAAGTCCTCGTCATCGCCGATGGTCAGCCGTTCGATGGTGCCGTCCTGGCTTTTAGCCACGAAGAGCATGTCGAGCAGGCGAAGAACTCCCCGGCCGCGCAGACGATCAACCTCGGCCAGGATCCTGTCCTCCGAACCGGCGTCGCGGCTGAAGCTCAAGGCGATCACCTGAAGCGGTGCGGTCATCGTTGCCCTCCTTGTCCTGGTCCGTAACGCCGCTGACGCTACCACCAAGCGGCGCCACCGCCAGCTGGTACATCCCCCCGCCTTTCCCCGGCAGGAGCTGGACCGCGCGACTTGCGGCATGGGAGCGCGGAACGTCATGGACGTGGCTACCGGTTGGGGCTGCCATCGGCGGTTACCAATGACCGCACCCGGGCAACCTGCCTTCACGATCGTGGCCGTTCTTTGATCCCCGCCGCGAGCAGGCCGACGACCTCAGCGATGCGGGCCGTGCGCAGATCTGGCCGGCGGGTGGTCGCGTCGATCCAGCGTAGGTAGGCCTTGCGGTAGAACTGCGCCAGCGTATCGAAGAATGCGCCCGCCGCCGGGTTGGCCGCGAGCGCCGCGGCGATATCTTCGGCGAGATCGCCGCGCTGCGGACCTTCCGGGGCCAGCTCGACGGTTACCTCATCGCCGATCGCGATACCCGTGCCGCGCAGGCGCTTCGGGGCCAGGGTCAGAACCCAGTCGCGGCCGGCCGGCACGAGCCTGGTGCGGATCCGGCAGCCGCCGATCGTGCCGCTGACGGGATGGTCGGCCTTGGCACCCCATGCCTCATCTGGGTCGAACGGCATCGTGATGACCGCACTGTCCCGGGGCCCGGCGGCAACGACCGCGCGGAAACGCTGCGATCCCATGACCCCATGGTGCCATGACGACCGGCAATGGTGAGAGATCAGCCCGCAGCGGCTAGACCTGCGGCGCTGATCGACAATCAGCGCGGCCAGAAGAGTGCCTCACGATCACAGGCATATCAACTAGATCCGTACATCCGCTTGGTAAGTCGTCAGACATCCGGCCCGGAATGCACCAGCAGCGGGGACGGTGAGGTCAGTGAACTTCGGTGTATTCGCTGCGGTCCAGCTGCACGACGTTGGTGTAGTCGCTGCTTTCTGGCTCTGCGATGTCGATGTACTGACCGCCGTCCGGTGGCGAAACACGGAAGCTGCGGCCGGAGACCAGCGTCCGCAGGTGCCGCATCCCGCTCATGCCTGCGAGCGTGACAGCTATGGCGGCGGCCAGGACCGAGCCGCCAGACAGCGCGAGCCCGCCGACGACGTATCCCAGGATCATCATGACCACGCCAGCCAGCAGGGCCACAGGCACGGCCGCCACCAGCAGCAGCGCGAGCAGCGTCACGGCGATCACGGCCTTGGCCGACCTCCCCGGCGTCCGCTCCCCGTACCAACCGGTCATCACGCTCACCTCTCAACGCCCAGACGACTTACGCATCCAGGCCCACCGAAACTACGCGATATGTCGCGTCCTTTAGGTCAACGCACCTCCCGGTCCGAATCATCCCGCGACCGTCCGGCGCGCCGACCGCGGACGGCCAGTCTGCCACCGGCAGTATTCCCGTACGGCCGGGCCGGCTACTGAAGAAGCCGTACCACATACACAGGCACAGCCACGCGATGGCGGGCGACGCCGATGGCGAGATCTTGCCGTGCCGGCTGCAGGGCGCGGGCCAGGGAACCCAGACCCGCCCTGACCCTCGGCTGCCACCTGGCAAAGGGGCACACTCGAATTACTCAGGTTCGCTCCATGCGGCATGAACGGTAAATCAGCCGGGTTCCGTCGCCAGCCCATCGACGGTCGCGGAGACTGGCCGACCCGGCATCAGGGCTGGTTCCGGTTGTCCCCTGCGAGGGGTAAAACCGGTATGTGCGGGGGATGCAGTCGGGTGGGCTGTCAGATCCAGCCGCGGGAGCGGGCGAGCTGGACCGCTTCGTGGCGGTTGGCGGCGCCGAGCTTGGCAGCCGCGGAGGAGAGGTAGTTGCGGACGGTGCCGGGGGTCAGGGCCGCGCGTCTGGCG
>JBAPYC010000520.1:0-2295 GCA_049284535.1 Streptosporangiaceae bacterium | reverse complement strand
GGTATACGCCGTGGCGTTGGCCACGGCCAGCAAGGCGCCCGCCGCGATCATCCACCGCGTGGCCGGTTCCCGTGCCCCGGCCCGGATCACGCACCACGCCGAGGCCGCCACCAGCAGCACCGACAGCGCGTCGTAGGTGGCGAACGTGCCCAGGTGCACGGTGGTGCCGAGCAGGGCGAACAGCGCAGCGGAAAAGGCGGCGGCGCGCCGCCCGAACAGCCGGGAGGCCGAGTCCCACAGCAGCACGGTCGCGCCGAGCATGAAGATCAGGGACAGCGCGCGCGCGCCGGCCAGCCCGCCGGCGCTGTCGGCCAGCGCCCCGGCCGGCGGGTAGATGGCCGGCGAGCCGGAGAAGTACGAGGAGTACTGCGGGATCGCGGCCCCGTGCAGCCAGTGGGCCCACTGCTCGTGCCCGGCCCGGAGGTAGAGGGCCTCGGCCTGCGACGCGGTGTCGGCCCGCAGCAGCCGCAGCGACAGCCCGGCCTGGACGGCAAGGACGGCCGGCAGCGGCCACAGGCCGCCCAGCCGCCGGATCCGGGTGTGCCCCCCGCCGGAGACGGCCTGCGACAAGATCGTGCCCTCGGGCAACCGGGAGACTGATCGCGCAAACGACATGTAGTGAGCCCAACGATGTAGGGGGAACCAGTTACCGGTGCCCCGTCGCGCCGTCACGCTGCGCCGCCGCCGTCCGGGCCTCCCGGCTAACGGCAAGACCCTAGCCCGCGCGCCGTTGACCTGTCCGTGACTTGCCGGATCGGATGACATGTCCGGCCACGGCCGGAAAAGAGCGACCGCTCTCACCAGCATCGTTTCGTGCGGGCTGTTCCGGGGGTCCCCGGATTCGGGGATCGGCGGGCGCAGTCAGCCGTCCGGGAAAACGCGCTCGGACTGGTACACGGGGGACCCGTCCAGGACGGTCGCCAGGACCCGGATATCGCTGATCCGCTCCGGCTCGGCCTGCAGCGGGTTCCCGTCCAGGACGACGAAGTCCGCCAGATGGCCCGGCTCGAGCGAGCCGATCTCGTTCTCCCGGTGCGAGGCGAAGGCGGCCTGCGTGGTGTACAGGGCGAGCGCGTCCCGTGCGGTGAGCCGCTCGGCCGGCCCGAGCTCCCGCCCCTGGCCGGTGCGGCGCACGACGGCATCGCGCAGGCCGACCAGCGGGTCGGCGGTGATGACCGGGGCGTCGGAGGATCCGGCAACGGTGATGCCCGCCCGCCGCCAGGAGGCGAACGAGTACAGCTGGTCGCTGCGGTCCCCGAACGCCTCGATGAACCCGTCCCCGAGCAGGGACAGGAACCCCGGCTGGCTCGCCACCACGATGCCCAGGCCCGCGGCGCGCCTGGCTAGCGGCGGGTACATGGCGCCGCCGTGCTCGATGCGGTGCCGGCGCGGGTTGCCACCCCGGCCCAGCGTCGCGGCGTACGCGTCCAGGACCGTCTCGATGGCCCGGTCGCCCTGGGCGTGAATGCAGACCTGGAAGCCGAGGCGGTCGAACCGGCGGACCATCTCGGTCAGCTCGTCGCGCTCGAAGTACAGAATGCCCGAACCGTACGGCGGGACCGGGTAGCTGCCACTAATGGCCGCGGTGCGGCTGCTCATCCCGCCGTCCGCCCAGATCTTCACCGCCTGGCTGGCCAGCCGGGCCGAGTGACGGCGGGGCAGGCCGGCCGCCAGCAGCCAGTCGACCTGGTCGTGCACGACCAGCCCGTAGACGCGCAGGCCCAGCTGCCCGCTCGCGTCCGCGTCGGCGAAGGCGACCAGGGTGTCCCGGCGCATGTCCGCGTCACAGGCCGCGGTCAGGCCGAGCGCAGCCAGCCGCCCGGCGGCCGCCTGGACGAACCGGGTCCGCGCCGGGCCGTCCATGGCGGCCAGGTCCCGGCGCAGGTTGGCCTCGAGCAGCGCGAACATCGGGCCCTCGTACAGCACGCCGTCGAGACGGCCCCCGGCGTCCCGGCCGAAAGCCCCGCCGGGGGGATCCGGCTGCCGGTCGTCGAAGCCGGCCTCGCGCAGCGCGGCCGTATTCAGGACGCACACGTGCAGCGAGGTGTGGTAGAGCACGGCCGGGCGGTCCGGCACCGCCTGGTCGAGATCCGCCCGGGTCGGGTGCCGTCCCTCGGCCAGCTTGTACTCCACGTACCCGCCCCCGGTCACCCAGGCGCCCTGCGGCGTGCGCTGGCCGGCTTCGGCCAGCCGCGCCCGGATGGCCGGGATGTCCGGCGCGGACGGCTGGCTGCAGTCCGCGGCGGACGCGAGGTAGCCGATGTCGGCCACGTGGCAGTGCGCGTCGATCAGGCC
>JBAPYC010000519.1:0-7495 GCA_049284535.1 Streptosporangiaceae bacterium | reverse complement strand
AGTTCTCCATCCGCTTGAAGTACGGCAGGCAGTGGGCGTAGTCCCAGTCGGCCATGCCGGGGTCGGCCGCCCAGCGCTCGTAGTCCAGCGGGTTGCCGCGCTGGAAGATCATCCCGTTGATGCTGCTCGACCCGCCCAGGACCTTGCCCCGCGCGTGGTAGATGCGCCGCCCGTTCAGGTGCGGCTCCGGCTCGCTTTCGTACCCCCAGTCATAGAACCGGTTCCCGATCGGGAAGACAAGCGCAGCGGGCATGTGGATGTAGGGGTCCCAGGAGTAGTCGGGCCGCCCCGCCTCCAGCACCAGCACCCGCTGGCCCGGGTCAGCCGACAGCCGGTTGGCTAGCGCGCAGCCCGCAGATCCGCCGCCGATGATGACATAGTCATACACTGTAGTTTTTGGCCTCTCACGTTCAGTCGTCCCGCTCACAGGGATTCGTCATGATTGGGTAGCTGCGTCGAGATTCTCGCGGACGGTCTGGGTCATCTGATGATCGGGTCCCAGGTAACGCTCGCAGTCGGCCAGGGCGCGTTGCAGGACCGTGACGACATCGGTGAGGCGGCCCGCCGTGTAGTACGCGCTGGCCAGGTTGCATCGCGTGGTCAGCGTCTCCATATCGCCCGGCCCGAGCATCCGCTCGCTGTCGGCCACCGCCCGCTCGTACTGCGGGATCGCCTCGGTCAGGCGGCGGGCCTGCTGATAGCAGGCGGCCAGGTTGGATCGCGCGGTCAGGGTGTCCCGGTGGTCCGGGCCCTGGATCCCCATCCGGTCGTCCAGCGTTCGCTCGTACAACGGCACCGCCTCGCGCAGCCGTCCCGCGCTGCGGTAGGCGTAGGCCAGGTTGGCCCGGGCCGCGATGGTGTCCGGGTGGCCCGGGCCCGCAATCCGCTCCCGGTCCCCCAGCACCCGCTGGTACTGCGTGATGGCGTCCTTGCCCTTTCCGGCGGAGCGGTAGGCCGAGGCCAGGCTGGCCCGGGCCGCGATGGTGTCCGGGTGATCAGGCCCGCGCATCCGCTCGTGATCGGCCAGCGCCCGCTCGTACTGCCCGATCGCCTCCTTGGCCTGCTTATTGGCCGCGTAAGCAGCCCCCAGGCTGGCCCGCGCGGCCAGGGTGGTGGGATGGCCGGCGCCGAGATGGCGCTCGCCGTCGGTCACCAGATCCTGATAGGCCGAGATCGCCTCCCGGGGCCGGCCAGCCGTGGCGTAGGCCTCGGCCAGGCTGGCCCTTGCGTCCAGGTTGACAGGGTGGGCCGGGCCGAGCAGCCGGCCGGAGTCAGTCACCGTTCGCTCGTACAGGCCAATGGCGTCGGCGGGCCTGCCAGCGCTGAAGTAGGCGTGGGCCAGGTGGCTGCGGGCCGCGATGATGTCGGCCTGATCGGGGCCGGCGGTGCGCTCCCGGTCGGCCAGGGCGGCCTGGAACACCGAGATGGCGTCGGCTGACCGGCCCGCCGCCTCGTATGCCGCGGCCAGCCGGTCCCGGGCCACCACGGCGTTCTGGTGCGCCGGGCCGAGCAGCCGGGTGCTGGTGGCCATCATCGACTTCCAGTAGGCGATGGCGGTCTCCGACAGCTGGCTGTTCTCCAGTGACAGGCCCGCCCGGAACAGCACCGGATGAGCCTCGGGCTTCCATAGCGCCCCGCCGGCCGTGGCGGAGTCGGCGTCGCGCAGCGCCCAGGTGCAGTCGCGCAGCGCCGCCTCGAGCTGGGCCGTCTCCAGCGGGGGCCGGTCCAGCGGCGCCTGGCCTGAGCCGTCACCGTCCGGCCAGGTCTCCAGCAGCGCGTCCGCGGCGGCCAGTACCACCATCTCCAGGTCGGCAGCGGGCAGATAGGCGCGCACGGCCGCCTGCACGCTGGCGTGCATCCGCACGGTCCGGACCGCGCTGCCCGGGTCGATGGTGAACAGGCCCGCCGCGGCCAGGTTGTTGACGGCGGCCCGCGCCATATTCTGGTCGCTGGCTCCCGCGGTACTGGGACGGCCCGCGATGTAACCGCAGGCGGCCGGGCTGGTCAGCAGAGCCCCGGGGATGCCGTTGTGGTCGAGCATGGCGGCCAGCACCAACGTGGGCCAGGCCAGCCCGCTCGGCGTGAGCTCGTGCGCGCACTCGGCCGCGATCGACCAGATGCCAAGGACCAGCGGGGAGACGGCGTCGAGCGCGGGCATGTGCGGGACCCGTGCGGCCAGCTGGGCGCGGAACTCCCGGCAGCTCTGCCTGCGGGCCGTCATCACGGCGGTGGCCTGGGCCAGCCCGAGCGGCAGGCCGTCCAGGTCCTCGCCCAGGTCCAGGGCCTCGATTCGCTGGTCCGGATAGTCGGTCAGCCGGGAGGAGAGGTAGTCCAGTGCCTCCCGGCGGCTCATACCGCTCACCGGGACGACCTTGACCTCCTTGCCCTCGAACGAAGTGGCCGGCAGCCGGGTAGTGATCAGCAGCCGGCCGGAGGCGCCGGACGGCCACAGGTCCTCCAGGTCGTTCACCTCGGCCAGGTCATCCAGGATCAGCGCCCAGGGCCGGCGGGTGTGCGTCAGCCAGGCCACGAGGCGGGCCGCGGCCACCTCCGCGCTCTCGTCCGGCTGGCTGGCGTCGAGCGTGTTCGCGGCCTGCGCGAAGCCGGAGACGATGGATTCCCGGCTGGCGGCGGTCACCCAGATGATGATCTCCACCGTGCGGTGGCGCCACAGGGCGTGGGTGTACTCCACCGCCAGCTGGGTCTTGCCTGTGCCACCTTGTGCGGCCGGCGCGGCACTGGTCTCCTCGCCGTGGACCAGCACGATGGTGTCCCCCGCGTGCAGGGCATTCAGCAGGCCCGGCCCGGTCTGGTCACGGGCATAGTAAGCGTCGGCGAGCGGCGGGACGGTCCCAGACAGCAATACGCCAGAACCGGATAGGGCTTCTGGTGGCTGGGTGACCATGATGAAAAGCCTTTCTTCCCGCTTTCCGCTCTCGCGCTGGAGATTGATGGCCATCCAGTGCTGCGGAAACGGGGCCTGGAACCGGTGTAATCGGCATGATAATCGCGTTTGCGTTTGGGTGACCGTATGTCGCAATAAGTCGCATCAGGTGAGATTTCCTCATTGGGGCCATCCGGCCGCATAGCCAGGCCAGATGGCCCTGGCGGTCAGGTCCGGGTGGCATTCTCCAGGTTCTCCCGGGCGGTCTGGGTCATCGGGTGGTCCGGCCCGAGGTAGCGCTCGCTGTCGGCCAGCGCCCGCTGGAGCAGGGCGACGGCCTCCATCAGCCGGCCGTCTGCGAAGTGTGCCGCGGCGAGGCTGGACCGGGTGGCCAGGGTCTCCACCTGCCCGGGGCCGAGCAGCCGTTCGGTGTCGGCCAGCGCCTGCTCGTACTGCCCGATGGCGTCGGCGAGCCGCCCGGCCTGCTGGTACGCCGAGGCCAGGTTCACCCGCGCGGTCCGGGTGTCCGCATGATCGGGACCTTGTACCCGCTCCCGGTCGGCCAGGGTGCGCTCGTAGACACCGATGGCCTCCCGCAGCTGGCCGGCGCTGCGGTAGGCGAAGGCCAGGCTGGCCCGCGCCGCCATGGCGTCGGGATGATCGGCGCCCGCGCTGGCCTCCCGGTCGGCCACGACCCGCTGGCTGAGCGCGATCGCGTCCTTGACCTTTCCGCCCTGCCGGTACGCCGAGGCCAGGCGAGCCCGCACCGCGATGGTGTCGGCATGGTCCGGCCCGGCCGTCCCCTCGGTGTCGGCGAGCAGCCGCTTGTAATGCGCGATCGCGTCCTTGGTCCGCCCGCTGGCCAGGAACGTCTCGGCTAGCCGGTCCCGCGCGTGGCGGGTGGCCGGGTTAGAAGTGCCCAGCAGGCGCTCGGAGTCGGTCACCAGCATCTGGTACCCGGTCAGCGCGTCGGCGATCCGGCCGGCCGCCGCGTTTGCCCCGGCCAGGCTGCTCCGGGCGGCGAGGGTGACCGGATGGCCCACGCCCAGCTGCCGGCTGGCGTCGCTGACCATCTGCGCGTAGAGCCCGACAGCCTCCGCCGTCCGGCCGGCGCTGACATAGGCATGCGCCAGCTGCCCGCGGGCCGCGATGGTCTGCGGATGCGCCGTGCCCAGCGTGCGCTCGCGATCCGCGAGCGCGCTGGCGAACACGGCGACGGCGTCGCCGGAGCGGCCGGCCTCCTCGTAGGCCAGCGCCAGCCGGTCGCGGGCCACGACCGCGTTGGCGTGGGCGTTACCCAGCAGGCGGATACTGGTGAGCAGCATCGTCTGCCAGTACATGATGGCCGGCTCAGCCAGCCGGGCGTCCTCCAGGCTCCGTCCCCGGCGGAACAGCAGCGGATGTGCTTCTGGCGTCCACAGTGGATTCTGCGCCTGGATCCGTGGCCACCGTGCTTGCTGTCCCTGGGCCTGCTGTCCCTGAGCCCACTGTCCCTGGGCCTCGTGGGCGCCGGGCTGCGGCGCGATCATGGTGCTCGCCGACCACAGCGCCGCGGTGCAGTCCCGGAAGGCCTGCTCCAGCTGCGGCCCGCCACCCGCCTCCGGCCAGGCCTGGCTGAGCGCGTCCGCCGCGGCCAGCACGACCTGCTCCAGCTCGGCCGGCGGCAGGTAGGCGAGCACCGCGCTCTGCACGCTGGGGTGCATCTGCACCGTGCGGACGCGGGTGGCCGGGTCGATGCTGACCAGGCCGGCCCGGCCCAGGTTGGTAACCGCGGCCAGAACCAGGCTCTGATCGGCCTCGGTGCCCGTGCTCGGCCGTCCGGCCACATAACCGCAGGCGGCCGGGCTGGTCAGCACGGCGCCGGGGATCCCGTGCGGGTCGAACATGGCGGCCAGCGCCAGGGCCGGCCAGGCCACGCCAGCGGGCGGGAGCCGGTGCGCGCACTCGGCCGCCAGCGACCAGGTGGCCAGGACAGCCGGTGACACTCCCTCGACCAGTACGCCGGCCATGTGCTCGCGCCGCTCGCGGAGCCGGACGAGGTAGTCCCGGCAGCTCAGGTCGGTCACGCTCATTACGGCGGCAGCCTGGGCGATGGCCAGCGGCAGGCCGTCCAGGTCCTCGTCGAGATCGAGCGCCTCGGCCCGCTGGTCGGTGTGCTCGGTGAGCCGCACGGTCAGGTAAGACAGCGCCTCCCGGCGGCTGAACCCGCCGACCGGCGCGATCCGGGGTCCGCCCGCGTGGCCCGGCGTGGGCACGTGGCCGAACGCGGTCCCGGGCAGCCGGGTCGTGATCACTACCTGCCCGGCCGGCCCGGACGGCCACAGGTCCTCCATATCGGCCAGGTCGCCCAGGTCGTCCATGATCAGCGCCCACGGCCGTCTGGTGTGTGCCAGCCAGGCCAGGAACGCCTCCGCGCCGGCGTCGGCGGACTGGTCCGTGTCGCTTGCCCCGATGGCCCGGGCCGCCTGCGCGAACCCGCTCACGATGCCTTCCCGGCTGGTGGCGTTCACCCAGGCCAGCATCTCGACGGCTCGGCCGCTCCAGAGCGTGCGGGCGAACGCCGCAGCGAGCTGGGTTTTGCCGGTGCCGCCCTGGACCACTGGTGCGGCCGGCGACGGCTCGCCGTGAGCCAGCACGAGCGCAGCGCCCGGGTACAGCCCGGCCCGCAGTTCCGTCCCGGTCTCCGGACGCTTTCCGAAGGCGTCTGCGAGCGGCGGGACGATCCCGGACAGGAGCGGCTGAGGCGTTCCGGTCAGCGGCGTGACCACGTGTGACAACCCTCCTGCGTTGCCCGGGCGGCCGGACCATAGGCCGGCGCGACCGCTGTTATGTTCTCCCGGCGAGCTGTTCTCCCGGCAGGCCGGCGTGCCGGGCGAGCCGTTCTGCCCGGCGAGCCGCAACTACCCGCTGTCATCGCGGCGTACGAAAAACGCAACCCGTGATCCGGACCCATGGCATCGGGCCAGGCCCGCACTGGAAGCCAGGAGATCGGGACGGCGACCGTCATGCACGTGCAGCGCGTTCCGGCCAAAGAAATGCTAGTGGTAATTCCGGCGCCTGGCTATATGTTGCGAAGGGTTGGGACAAAGGCCTGAATAGGACGTCCCGATAGCTCGCCGCCCCTGGTCAGACCCGATTCCGGCAGGTCAGCCCGGATAGCCCAGCCCCCGGCTGGGATAGGAGACTCCCGCCGGGCGCAGCAGACCTCCTTCGCCGTCAGGTCACGCAGAACTCGTTGCCCTCCGGGTCGAACAGCGTGATGGAGTCGCCGCGGACGTCGTCGGTCCGCCAGGCGATGCTGGCGCCCGCCTGCACCAGCCGCTCCACGTGCTCGCTGACCAGCCGCTTGCGCTCCTCGCCGCGCACCTGCTGGCCGGCCACCCGGACGTCCAGATGGACGCGGTTCTTCGCCGTCTTGCCCTCGGGCACCAGCTGGAAATAGAGCCGGGGCCCCTGGCCGGCCGGGTCGACCCGGGACGCCATATTGCCCCGCTGGTCTTCAGGGATACCCGCATCCGCGGCGAACTCCTCCCAGCTGGCGAATCCTTCGGGAGGGGGCTCGGGCACGTAGCCCAGGGCCAGGCCCCAGAACTCCGCCAGCTTCTCCGGCTCTGCGGCGTCGAAGACCACCTGGATCTTGGTGTACATGCTCAGCCTCCGTCGCCGTCATGGGCGCCGTCATGGGCGGTGCCGTCATACTGCCACAGGTACAGGTCGCGCAGCAGCGCGACCTCGGCTCCGTGGTGCAGGACCTCCCGGTTGATGTGCAGCACCAGCTCGGCCATGGTGTGCTCGGCCCACTGGCCCTCGGCCGGCCCGATGGGCCGGGCCAGGTCGCCGGGGCTCAGTCCGCGCACGCCCGTGATCCATCCGGCGTACGCCTCGTCCAGCTGGGCCAGGGCGGTGGCGGCGTCGCCGGGATAGCGGTGCGTGTCGTACTCGCACGGCGGGCCGCCGAAATGCGCGGCTACCCGCATGCCGAGGACCCCGACGATGATGTGCCCGAGCCGCCAGGCGATGGTGGTCAGCGGCGGCGGGTCCGGCTGGGGGAAGGCGAAGTCGATGGTGAAGTCGCCCGTTCCCGCCTGGACCGGCGCGGTGCCCGTTCCGCGCGGCCGGACGTTCCACGTGCCGGGCACCGGCTCCCACCGGTACTCCGCGTCGGTCATCCCGTCGAGCCGTGGCCGCAGCTGCTCGCGCCAGTGCCAGTCGAGCTGCTCGGCCAGCTGGAAGTTCCAGTTCACATCAGCCATGCTGCTCACTCTAGGAACCAACGCGGACAGCCTGTGTCCTCAATTGCGGGAGCATGATGGGGGGCGTGACCGATACCGCCGGGCGGCTGCTCCGGCTGCTGCCGCTGCTCACCGCGCGGCCCAGCTGGCGCGGTGAGGAGCTGGCGGAACGGCTCGGGGTGACCACGCGCACCATCCGGCGCGACATCGACCGGTTGCGGGAGCTCGGCTACCTGGTGCACGCCATCTCCGGCCCGCAGGGCGGCTACGCCCTCGGCCCCGGCGCCGGCCTGCCGCCGCTGCTGCTCGACGACGATTCCGCCGTGGCGGTGGTGCTCGGCCTGCGGGCTGCCGCGGCCGACCCGGGCCTGCGCTATAA
>JBAPYC010000518.1:0-1693 GCA_049284535.1 Streptosporangiaceae bacterium | reverse complement strand
GCCCGAGGCATGCAGCGCGCTGACCAGGCCGCACTCGGCGCACAGGGTGAGCCCGTAGGACGCGTTCTCCACGTTGCAGCCGGTGACGATCTCGCCGCTGGCGGCCTGGGCGGCCGCCCCGACCCGGAGCCCGGAGTAGGGCGCGTAAGCGCGCTCCGCCGCCATGACGGCGGCCGCGCGCAGCGCCGGCCAGTCGGTGATCACCTGACGACTGTAGGCCGGGCTGCCCTGCTAGCAGAAGGTGGGCGGCCAGAAGACCGGGCACTTACCAAGGACCGGCTCCGGAAGAAGTTCAGATGTGGTTAAGATCTGCGTCCTGCCGGGTGCCGGCGCGTTTGGTGCCTACGGTGGAGCCCGTGAACGCATGCCTCGGCCGGGTCCTCGTGGTGGAGGACGACCCGGGTATCGCCACACAGCTCGTCCGCGGCCTGACCAGGGCCGGCTATGAAACCGGCAGTGTCACCACGGGGAAGGCGGCGCTGGACTGGCCCGCGCCCGACGTGTTCCTGCTCGACCTGGGGCTGCCCGACATGGACGGGGTCGAGGTCTGCCGGCGGCTGCGCCAGGCCTGCGACGCGGCGATCATCATCGTGACCGCACGCGGCGAGGAGCCCGACCGCGTGCTGGCGCTGGACGAGGGCGCCGATGACTACCTGATCAAGCCGTTCGGCCTGCAAGAGCTGCTGGCCCGGATCCGGGCGGTGCTCCGCCGCGCCCGGCAGCCCACCGGCACCGCCCAGCTGCTCCAGCACGGCCCGCTCACCGTCGACCTGCGCACGCACAAGGTCAGCGTGGCCGGCAGCCAGGTCGCCGTGACCCCGAAAGAGTTCGCCATCCTGGAATGCCTGGCCAGCGACCCCGGCCGGGTCGTCAGCCGCCAGGAGATGCTCGAGCGGGCCTGGGATGAGCACTGGTACGGCCCGACCAAGGTCCTGGACGTGCACATGGCCGCGCTGCGCAAGAAGCTCGGCGACCCGGGCCTGATCGAGACCGTCTACGGGCACGGCTTCCGGCTGGCCGACCAGAACGGGGCTTCATGACCAGGCGGATCCTGCTCGTCCTGCTCGGGTTCACGGTCGTCGTCCTGGTGGGCGCGGGCGTGCCGCTGGCGCTGAACGCGAGCGCGCACGACCGCACCTCCTTCCAGCAGGCCCTGGCGGGCACGGCCCGGACCGACGCCGCGGTCGCGCAGACCCGCCTGGACTACCTCTACAGCATTTCCGCGGGCACCAGTGCGACTACCCCGAAGCATGGCGGCAGCCCGGAGGCCAGCGCAGACACCAGCAACGGGATCGATCCGCCCCTGCTGACCCTGCTGACCACCGTGCGGCAGACCGGCGACGGGCTGCTCATCCTCAAGAGCGATCACGGCCAGCTGGCCAGCAACGCCATGCCGCCGGGCGACTGGACCCAGCTGGCCAGCCAGGCCGACTCGCAGTCGGCGTCGCCGGACCCCCGCGGCCAGGCTGGCCAGCCGGTCATCGAGGGCACCGGCTCGGAGGTGGTGGCGGCCATCGCCGTCTACGAGCACGGCGCGCAGGAGAGCCCGCTGGTCGGCACCGTACTGGTGGCCCGGTCGGTGATCCCGCTCAACCGGGACATCCGCAACCTGTGGATCATCCTGGGCCTGATCGCGGTGACTGCCCTGGCGGTCGCGGCCCTGCTGGCGTTCGCGCTGGCCCGGTGGGTGTCC
>JBAPYC010000517.1:0-11036 GCA_049284535.1 Streptosporangiaceae bacterium | reverse complement strand
CGCGACCTCACCGAAGCCGAAACCGAACACCTCCCGCAGCACGAAGACCGCCCGCTCGGGCGGGCTGAGCCGCTCGAGCAGCAGCAGGGCCGCCATCGACACCGAGTCGGCCAGCTCCGCCGACCGTTCCGGGTCCTCGTAAGGGTCGGTGAGCAGTGGTTCGGGGAACCACTGCCCCGCGTACTTCTCGCGCCGGACGCGGGCCGAGCGCAGCACGTCGATCGAGATCCGGGTGACCGTGGCCGAGAGGAAGGCCTTGGCCGATACCGGCTGTGCCGGGGAGGCCTGGTAACGCAGCCAGGTCTCCTGGACCGCGTCCTCTGCTTCGGTCACACTGGCGAGGATCCGGTAGGCGATCGCGAACAGCAGCGGCCTCAGCTGCTGGAACTCCTCGGCCCGGGTCACGCCAGCTCTTCGGCGAAGCCCTGGCGCCACGAGGGGTAGCGCAGTGTCCAGCCCAGCTCCCGCTTCGCCTTGGCGTTGCAGAAGCCGCGCCCCTCGGTCATGATGATCACCGCCATTTCCCCTGCTAGCAGCCGGGCCACCCACTTGGGAACCCGCATCGGCCGCTTAGCGCCCGCGCACGCGGCCAGATAAGGCAGCCACTCGCTGCCCGGCGCCGGTTCGTTGTCGACGATGTTGAATACGCCTTTCGCCTGCTGCTCCACGGCCAGGACGGTGGCGCTCGCCGCGTCGTCGACATGCACCCACGATATGTAGCCCGTGCCGCCCCCGACGAGCGGGAACATCCGCTTGCGCACGAGCTTGACCTGATCGTCGGTGGCGCCCGGTCCGTAGAACGAGCCGTAGCGCAGCGCCGCGCCACCTGCCTTGATGATCGCGTCCTCGAGGTAGCGGAGCGACTCCGCTCCCTTGCGCGCGCTCGCCGGCCCCGGGTCCACCGGGTCCTCCTCGGTTTTCACCCATCCACCCTCACGGATGCCGTTGAAGGCGCCGAAGCTCTGCGCGACGACATGGGATACGCCGGCCGCCTCGGCGGCGGCCAGCAAGTGATCCGTCCCCTCGGAGCGCAGCCGGATGGTGGTGGCGAAGAAGCGGTTCGGGTGCCTCAGATCGGGCTTGCCGGCGTGCGCCGCGGACAGCGCGGTCATCTGGTGCACGATCACCTCGGGCCGGGCCGCGGCCACCGCCTCGCCGACCGACAACGCATCCAGCCCGTCCATCACGACCCCGTGGGCGCCCAACTGCTCCAGCACGCCCAGCCTGGCCCCGCTTGTCGCCGTCGCCGTCACCTGGTGACCCCGGGCCACCAGCTGCGGCACCAGCCGGCGCCCCAGGACCCCGGTCCCGCCTGCCACGAACACCCGCATGACCGTCACCTTCCTGATTCCGCACTCGTGCTCTCAGCCCGGAGACGAGATAGCCCCGCCGTCTGTGACATGCCCTGCTCCCAGGGCTCACGGGTCCCGGGACGGGGGGCCAGGGTACGGGCCAGGGTCTTCACGGGCGCGACCGGCGGCGGGCCGGCGCCATCGTGGTGACGTGATCATCGTCGCAGCAGAGGCTACGAGCGGCGGGCAGGCGCACAGGGAGCCGGCCCGATGACCAGGCAGCTGAAGATCCTGCTGACCCGCTTGCACCGCTATCTGGCCGCCAACCCGGGACGGTTCGCGGGCGGCAGTGCCGTCAGGGACCCGCTCAACCTGCTGGCCGTCGAGGCGGAACGCCAGGCCGCCGCCAGCCAGGTCCCAGCAGCAACGGCAAGCCCGCACGAGGAGAGGAACAAGGCCATGGATTACAAGCTCGAGGTCGTGGTGATACCGGTGTCCGACGTGGACCGGGCCAAGGACTTCTACACCGGCCTGGGCTGGCGGGTGCACGCCGACTTCGCCACCGGGCCCGAGTTCCGGGTTGTTCAGGTGACCCCACCCGGCTCGGCCTGCGCGATCATCTTCGGCACTGGGATCACCACCGCCGCGCCCGGCTCGGCGGACGGCCTGCAGCTGGTCGCCACGGACATCGAGGCGGCCCGGGCCGACCTGGCCGCCCGCGGCGCCCCGGTCAGCGAGGTGTTCCACGACGCTGGCGGCGTTTTCCACCGCGCCGGGACGGCCAACCGGGTCTCCGGCCCGGACCCGGACCGCAAGAGCTATGGCTCGTGGGTCGCCTTCGCCGACCCGGACGGCAACTCCTGGTACGTCCAGGAGGTCACGACGCGGCTGCCGGGCCGGGCCACCTCGGTCCTGGCCGCCTTCGACTCGGTGGACGGCCTGGCCGAGGCACTGCGCCGGGCCGAGGCCGCGCACGGCAAGCACGAAGAGGAGATCGGCCATGCCGACGCCGACTGGCCGGACTGGTACGCGCAGTACATGGTGGACGAGTCGGCCCGGCAGGACGCAAGCTGATGACCGGCTACGACTATGACGTGATCGTCGTCGGGGCCGGCTCGCCGGGCGAGCACTGCGCCGGCGAGCTGGCCGACGGGGGCCTGAAGGTGGCCGTGGTCGAGCGGGAGCTGGCCGGCGGTGAGTGCTCGTACTGGGCCTGTATCCCGTCCAAGACGCTGCTGCGCCCCGGCGAGGCGGCCAGCCAGGCCCGCAACGCCGCCGCCCCGGCGCAGGTCGACGTGGCCGCCGCGCTGGCCTACCGGGACTTCATGGTTTCCGGCTACTCCGACGCCGGGCAGCAGACCTGGCTGGCCAGCAAGGGCATTGACCTGATCCGCGGCACCGGCACGCTGGCCGGCCCGGGCGTGGTCGAGGTGGCCGGCCGGCGCTACACCGCTGCCCACGTGGTCCTGGCCACCGGCTCGGACCCGGTGCTGCCGCCGGTCCCGGGCCTGCGCGAGCTGGACGGCGTGTGGAGCAACCGCGAGGTGACCGGCATGAAAGCCGTCCCGCGCCACCTGCTGATCCTGGGCGGCGGCCCGGTCGGCGCCGAGATGGCACAGGCCGTGCGCAGGCTGGGCGGCGAGGTGACCCTCGTCGAGGGCGCCTCGCACGTGCTGGCCCGCGAGCCCGAGCCGCTGGGCGACGCGCTCGGCGAGGAGTTGCGACGGGACGGCATCGAGCTGATCCTGGGGGTCAAGGCCACCGCGGCACGCCGCGACGGCGAAGACTACGTGCTGGTGATCGAGGATGGCCGTGAGCTGCGTGGCGACCGGCTGCTGGTGGCCACCGGCCGGCGGCCTCGGCTCCCCGCGGGCCTGGAGCAGGCTGGGGTAACGGCAGGGCCGAACGGCGTGCCTGTTGACGCCCACCTGCGAGCCGGGGAGCGGCTGTGGGCGATCGGCGACGTCACCGGGATCCGGCTGCTGACCCATGTGGGCAAGTACCAGGGCGAGGTTGTCGCCGCGAACATCCTCGGCGAGCCGCGCGAGGCCCACTACGAGGCGATACCCGATGCGGTCTACACCGACCCGCAGGCCGCTTCAGTCGGCGTTACCGACGCTCCGTTCACCGCCACCGTCCCGGTGTCCGAGGTGGCCAAGATGGCCACCTACACACACGCCTACGCCGACTCCAAGGGTTTCCTCACCCTGCTATCCGACGGCGAGCGGCTGACCGGCGCCTACGCGCTTGGGCCCGAGGCCGGCGAGTGGCTGCAGCAGGCCACGCTGGCCATCCGCGCCCAGGTTCCGCTTGACGTGCTGCGTGACGTGATCCAGCCCTTCCCCACCTTCTCCGAGATCTTCGTGGCTGCGCTCAAGCTCCTGCGCACAAAGATCACGGCTGATCGCGTCCCGGCCACGTCAACGTCGCCGTGACCGGAATCACCTTGGAGGAATCATGACCACCGTCAGCAGCCCGCGCGAGCCCGAGCTGTCCGGGCAGACCGTCGTCGTCATCGGCGGCAGCTCGGGCATCGGCCTCGAAACTGCCCGCCGGGCCGTCCGCGAGGGCGCCGACGTCATCATCACAGGCCGCAAGGCCGACAAGCTGAAGCAGGCTGCCGCCGATACCGGCGCGCGGGATGTCGCGGTCTTCGACGTCACCGACCCAGCCGCGCTCGAGGGCTTCTTCGGCGACTTGCCGGGGCCGATCGACCACGTGCTGGTCACCGGCCCCGGCCCCTACTACGCTCCGCTGGCCGAGCTGGACCGCGAGCGGGCGCGGGCCGACTTCGACCATCACGTCTGGCTGGCCGTCGCCGTCACCCAGCAGGCCGTCGGACGGGTACGGCCGGGTGGCACGCTGCTGTTCATGGCCGGCACGGGCGGCCGCAGCCGGGGTGCCGGCAACTCGCTGATCGCGGCCGGCACCGCCGCGCTGCCCGCCCTGATCGCGAACCTGGCGGTCGAGGCCGCGCCGATCCGGGTCAACCTCATGGCGGCCGGATTCGTCGATACCCCCTTGTCCGCGTCGCTGCTCGGCGACAACCTCGAGGCACGCCGGGCTCAGCTCCGCGCCACGCTCCCGATCCGCCGCGTGGTCGGGCCGGCCGACATCGCCGCCCTCGCCGTGCACATCATGGCCAACACGGCGCTAACCGGCGGGACCTACGACATCGACGGCGGCCAGCAACTCGTGCCAGGAGCGTAGATCATGAACGGCCCCGCGGTTCACTACCCCTCGGGATACCGTCTCGGCTGCCATCGACGTGGCCGACGTCACCTTCAGCTAGGACGTCACCTTCAGCTAGGAGAGGAAAGCCGTGGACATGAGACTCGAGGTCGTGGTGGTCCCCGTGTCCGACGTGGACCGGGCCGTGCAGTTCTACAAGGGTCTGGGCTGGCGGCTCGATGGTGACTACATCACGCAAGAGATCACCACCCGCCCGCCGGGCCGGTGAACCCGGAACGCCACGTCCGTCCGGCCCAATGAACCGCAAGCCAGGAGGCGCTGACCATGGAATACCTGGTCACCATGACCACCCACGTCCCGGAAGGAACTCCGGACGAGGCCGTCCAGCAGATCCGGGCCCATGAGGCCGACCGGTCACGCGAGCTGGCGGCCCAGCAGCACCTGCTGCGGCTCTGGCGCCCGCCGCTGGGGCCCGGCGAGTGGCGCACCCTCGGGCTATTCGCCGCGTCCGGCGACGACCAGCTCGAGAAGGTCCTGGCCTCGATGCCGCTGCGCGTGTGGCGCACCGATGAGGTCACCCCGCTGGCACCGCAGCCCAACGATCCGGGCCAGCCGCAGCAGCCGGGAGCCACAGAGTTCCTGACTACTTTCACGATCACGATCCCGGCCAGCACTCCCGGTCACGCCGTCCAGGACGCCGAGACAGGCGAGGCGGCCCGCGCCAGGGAACTGGCCGGGCAGGGTCACCTATCCCGGCTGTGGACGCTTCCCGGTCCGGGGCGCGTGCTGGGCCTCTGGCAGGCCCGGGACATGGCCGAGATGCGTGCGATCGTGGCGTCGTTGCCACTGGATCCCTGGATGACCACGCAGATCACGCCGCTCATGCCGCACCCGAGTGACCCGGTCCGCGCAGAAAGACGATCATGACGGCGGGCGGCCAGCGAGTCGCTGTCATCACCGGGGGCTCGCAGGGCATCGGGGCCGGCCTGGTGGCCGGGTACCGCGACCAGGGCTGGGCCGTGGTCGCCAGCGCCAGGACGATCAAGCCGTCCGATGACCCGAACCTGCTCACCATCGACGGCGACCTCGCCGCGCCCGCCACCGCCAACCGGATCATCGACCAGGCCCTGGAACGATTCGGGCGCATCGACACGCTGGTCAACAACGCCGGCGTATACCTCTCCAAGCCGTTCTCTGACTACACCTCCAGCGATTATGCCCTCGTCACCGGAGTTAGCCTCAACGGGTTCTTCTGGCTGACACAGCGTGCCGTCACTGAGATGCTCAGCCGGTATGGCGGCCACATCGTCAACATCACGGCGACGATCGCCGAGTACACCGACTCAGCGTCCCCGTCAGTGCTGCCCGCGCTGACCAAGGGCGGCGTGGCCGCAGCGACGAGATCTCTGGCCGTCGAGTACGCCTCCCGCGGTATCCGGGTCAACGCCGTCTCCCCCGGCGTCATCCAGACGCCGATGCACTCCCCCGCCAGCTATGAGGCCCTCGGAGACCAGCTTCCCCCGCTCGGCCGTGCCGGACAGGTCCGCGACGTGGTCGAGGCCGTCCTGTTCCTGGAGGCCTCGCCGTACATCACCGGCGAGATCGTGCACGTCGACGGCGGCAAGACCGCCGGTCACTGACCAGTTCGCTACGGCAGAAACCCGGGACGCGGAAACCTTAATCCGGAAACGCGAAAATACGGCAAGTCGGGCAGCTTGCCTAGCTGGGCCGGAGCTGACCAGCGACAACGCGCCCCATGAAGCTCAGGACCCGCAGGTGGCCCTCCATCTCCCGGGCGGCTCCCTCCGGGTCACCCGCGCCCAGGCACACGAGAAACCGCTGCCGGGAGCTGACCGTCATCCCGTTGACCGCACGGCCGACCGTCACCATGAGATGTTGCGCAAGGACCGCGCCTGAGCTGAGCGCATGAACTAGCACGGGGTCATCCGCGGTACCCGCCAGCAGGCTGAATACCTCCGCATGGGCGGCAGCCTTCAAGTCCCACTCGGCTCGCGGAAGCTGGCATGCCCGCGCCACGCTCTGCTGCAGAGCCAGCAACTGCGGTGCGCTCAGCTGCGCGCAGGAGGCACGGATGGCCGACGCCTGAACCAGAATCAGCTTGTCATCCATCTGCCATACCCGTCCGGTGAGCCCGTCCCCGGGGCGAGTGGTTCGGCATGATGATTCCTTCCTTGCGGTCGTCAGTGGCACGGCGGTGCCCGCGGCTGGATGATCTGGCGGCGACAGCGCGCCGTTCGTCCTCGGTCAGGCCTCCCCAGATACCGAAGGCAGCTCCGTTCTGCAGTGCCCAGTCCAGCCACCGCGTCCGCACGGGACAACCCGCGCATATCTCCCGCGCCCGATCGATCTCTGCCAGTGCGGGCCCAGCCGTGCCGTCGGGGAAGAAAGTCTCAGGATCGGCATGGCGGCATGCGGCATCCTCACGCCAGTATTCGACATCGCCTCTGGTCATTGCACCTCCATTTCGTGGGCTGAGTACCGGCTCACGGTTGGTTCGCACCACCCACGGTCTCCCGGCACCGCCCCCGTCGCACCCGGGAAACACCCCGGGCGTCCCCGGGCGTTCCGGTGCCCAGGGCCGGAAGTGCCCTGGGCAGGGCTCGTTCACCTGGCACATGGCGCAGGTCCAGCATCGGTGAACCTTCTGGCGCTAACCTTGAGACCATGGTGATCGTCCCGGGCGTCGATGTTGACGAGCGACGCCTGGCCGCCATTTGCGACCAGTACGGGATCGCCGAGCTTCAGATTTTCGGCTCGCAAGCGCGTGGGACCGCTGGACCGGACAGCGACATTGATGTTCTGTACACGCTGCGTCCGGGACGGCGGCTGGGCTGGGAGATTGAGGAACTCGCTGACGAGCTCGCTGATTGTTCGGCCATCGGGTGGACCTGGTGTCTCTGCGGGCTCTGCATCCCATGCTGAAACCGTCGGTCCTGGCCGAGGCTCGGCCTATCTATGCAGCGTGACGTCCTCCTGCTCACGGAGATGATTGAGGCCGCCGAGCAGGCCCAGCAGCTGCCTGAGGCCATTTCAGGCGTGGCCGGCTCTAGGAGGTACCGGCGAACGGCCTGAGTCCCAGGTACGAACGTCCGGTCTCTCGCGTTCCCTGGTCAGGCGCGGCAGACTGGGCCTGATGACTACTGATGAGCTGTTCCCGGCGGAGGTGGTAAGTTACGCCGCCGACGTGGGGGCGGCGGAGGATCTGCGCTTGCTGCGCCGCTACGAGCCGGTGCTGCGCTTTACCCAGGGCGAGCTTTTCCTGCCCATGCGGGTCGAGGACTATCTGGAGAAGTGCAGCCTGTGGCGGACCGGTCCCAGGCGCGGCCGCCGGGGGCGGGGCGGTGACCCGGAGCGGCTTTGCGCGCCCGGAGAGCTCACGCCGGCCCGTCTGGCGCGGATCACCGCGCCGGGGCCAGAGCTTTCGCTTCGTTTTGTGGAGCGGCCGCTCGGGCCCAGGGAGCTCCGCGCATGGCGGCGTGAGGCGGGCCGCCCCCGGCTGGCCGCGGCAGGCAGCCGCTTCGCCGCAGTCGGCCTGCTGAGCCGGTTCATCGACGCGGTGATGCGGCTCTCGCTCCTGCTGCGCGGGCGAGTGCCCGGCGGCACGACGGCTGCGGCCCAGCAGGACTACCGGGCTCACGCTGAGCCGGACGGCTGCCCGTATTACGGCCGGGTCACCCGCGACCGGGGTTTCATCGCCTTGCAGTACTGGTTCTTCTACGCCATGAACGACTGGCGGTCGACCTTCGCAGGCGTGAACGACCACGAGGCCGACTGGGAACAGGTCACTGTGTTCCTGCCGGACCCGCCCGTCGCCTCCTCGCGGCCGGCCTGGGTGGCATTCTCCTCCCACGACGAGACCGGCGACGACCTGCGCCGCCGATCGGACGACCCCGACCTGCAGTGGCAGGACACCCACCCGGTCGTCTTCGTCGGCGCCGGGTCACATTCGGGCGCCTGCCTGCCCGGCGATTACCTGGTCAGCGTCGAGCCGCCGTCGCTGGGGCGGATGCTTGCCGTGCTGCGCCGCGTCAGCCAGCTGCTCCTGCCGTGGACCCGGGAGCGCGCCGGCACCTCGTTCGGCCTCCCCTTCATCGACTACCACCGCGGCGACGGTCCCGGCGTGGGACCCGGCGAGGCAAAGAACTGGCGCCCGGTGCTCATTGACGACCAGACGCCATGGGTGCGTGACTACCGGGGCTTGTGGGGACTGGACACCGGCGACCCCTTCGGCGGGGAGCGCGCGCCGGCCGGCCCGCGCTACGAGCGCGGCGGGTCGGTGCGGCTGTGCTGGTCCGATCCGGTGGGATGGGCGGGCCTGGACAAGGAGGCACCGTCCCGTACCGCGGAGCAGCAGGCCGTCGTTGGCCGGATCGCCGAGCTGGATGTCCTGCTCGCCGCCGTCACAGCCGAACTTGATGACCGCGGCGACGAACTGCGCCGTGCCCGCGTCGGTATCCGGGCACTGGGCAGCACCGGGATCCGGCCAGACCTGGCCGCATTGGAGACCGCCGTGCAGCAGGTGCGGGTACGCCGCCAGGCGCTAGCTGAGGAGCGGGAAGCGCTGACGATCGCCGCTGTCCACGGCCTTCCGCAGGAGGACCCGCACGCGCACCTGCGGCACCGGGCACTGCCTAACGTAGACCCGACCCGCACCCGTACCCGGGTGCTGAGGGTATGGTCCGGTGTCTCGGCATCAGTCCTGCTCGCCGGGCTCGCCCTGGTCATCCTCGGCCAATTCGGCGCGCTGCTGCCAGCCATCGGCGGCCTGACGGTGGTGATGCTGAGCGCGGAAGCCTTCGCCAGAGGTCATCTGCTCCAGTTCGTCACGGGCCTGCTCGCCCTTATCGTCGTAGCCATAGCGGCATGGCTGGCGACCTTGGCGACCCTGGGCCACTGGCGCGTGGCCATCGCCATCGTGCTCCTCCTGGCCGCCGCCGCCATGGCGCTCGCCAGCATCCGCGACTTCTTCACCAAGCGCTGAACCGGCAGCCCTTCGCGCGAAACGGCCCGGCCCTTAATCAGGCGGGCTGGACTGAAGGGTCTGGATGGCGCAGGGCCTCGCTCCCCATCTAACTTCCCGAGTCTCATTGATTCCGCCTGGAAGAGTCCTACCGTGCCTGTGCCCTGGCCGGTGCGGCGGCAGGCTGCGGCGCCTTCTGCACGTCTGGAGCCTCACCGCGATCGCTGCTGGGCAGCCTGGCTACTACGAGGAACTAGCAGCAGCACGTGCGGGAACGGCAGCGACAGTGCCGGTCACCGACGCGATCCCGGACTGGACCGAACGAGCCGCCGCGGCCCGGAACCGGCGGTGACCTACCGGGCCGAGGTTTCGACGTGCCCTGGGTCGGCTCCGCAGGCTGATGCCGCCGCGTCAGTCGACCAGCAGCACGAGCTTCCCGCGCACGTGACCGTCTTCGCTGACGCGGTGCGCCTCGGCGACCTCGGCGAGCGGGAAGGTCCGCGCGACTGGGATCGAGAATTGTCCGGACTCGATCAGCTCGCCGATCTCGGAAAGCACGTGGATTGCACGGCCGGCGTCACCCCGGCTGAACCTGACTCCGTGCTTCTGCGCGCCCTCGAAGTCAGCGATGGTCACGACGTGCTCCGGGCCGCCTGCGAGCTCGATGAGCTCGGGCAGGACGCCGCTCCCGGCAACGTCGAGCGCTAGATCGACGCCGTCGGGCGCGAGCGCGCGAACGCGCCCGGCAAGGCCCTCGCCGTACGCCAGGGGCTCGGCGCCGAGCGAGCGCAGGTACTCCTGGTTGGCGGGACTGGCGGTGCCGATTACGCGCGCGCCGCGCGCGACGGCGAGCTGGACGGCGGCGCTGCCGACACTTCCGGACGCGCCATTGATGAGCAGCATGCTGCCGCTCGCGACGCCGAGCTGGTCAAGCGCGCGCGTGGCCGTCTCGATGGCGGCCGGCAGCGCGGCGACGTCGGCGAAGCCGAGCGACGGCGGGACCGGAGCATAGTAGGACAGCACCGCCAGCTCGGCCTGGGCCGCCCCGTCAGCGGAAAAGCCGAACACGCGATCGCCGACGGCCACGTCCGCGACGCCCTCGCCGAGCTCGTCGACGATGCCCGCCGCCTCGTAGCCCATGGTCTGCGGGAGCTCCCGATCCATCAGGCCTTTGCGCTTCTTCCAGTCGCTTGGGTTGACGCCGGCTGCGCGAACCGCAACCCGCACCTGGCCGGGACCCGGATGCGGGTCCGGCAGGTCCACGATCTCGAGGACTTCCGGGCCCCCGAACTGGCTGAAGCGGGCTGCCTTCATCATGCGCTCCGATCTCGGCCCGAGGCCGTGTTTGGTGTTTGCGCCAGACGAACTCAGACCCGGCGTAGGCGTGGACGCACTCGGCAAAGTAGGGATAGTCGCTGGTCAATTCATACGAACAGCGTTCTAGCATAGTAGACCGTTCTTATTAAACAAGCATTGTTCGAGTGACAGAGAACATTGTTCGTTTCACGCACTATACTGCCTGCATGTCACCGACGCCGCAGCAACGGCGCGCCGCGCGGCACCAGCTCGGC
>JBAPYC010000516.1:0-2083 GCA_049284535.1 Streptosporangiaceae bacterium | reverse complement strand
GTTGGCGTACTCGTCCCAGCCGTGGGCCTCGATGAACTCGTTCTCCGCTTTGGCCGACGGCTGGTGCTCGCTCCAGTCCTCCCTGTGGTCGAGCACCACGTGGCCCTGCTTGATCTGGTCGTGCGCGAACTCGCAGGAGTGCTTGCTCAGGCTGGTGGTCATGAGTTCTGCCTTTCTACCTGGATGAGGGATGCGGGCGGGCTGGGCCGGCCGAAGGCTGCAGGAGTGGAGTACCAGGAGATCATCGAGGTCATCGGGCGGGAGGCCGGCGGCCTGCCGCCCGATGTCGCGGAGCGTGCGGCCCAGGCGGTGCTGCAGACGCTCGCCGAGCGCCTGTCCCGCGGCGAGGCGCGGCACATCCTTGCCGAACTTCCTGCCGAGCTGAAGCCGTGGGTGTACACCGAGGCGGATGCGGAGGGCTTCGGCATCGACGAGTTCCTCGAACGGGTGGCCAAGCGCGAGGGCACGGATATCGAGACGGCGCTGCGGCACGCGCGGGCGGTGTTCGCCGCGCTCGGCCGCGCGCTGGACGCCGACGCGGTGGCGCACCTGGCGGCCAGCCTGCCGGTGACCTTCGAGCCGCTGGTGGCCGAGGCGCAGCAGCGGTTCGTGGAGATCATGCCGGCGGAGGAGTTCTGGCGGCGGGTCGGGCAGCGGCTCGGCCTGGACCGGGCGGGGGCTCGCCGGGTCACCGAGGCGGTGCTGGAGACGCTCGGGGAGAGGATCGCCGCGGGCGTGGTCGACCACCTGGTCGCCCGGCTCGACCCGCTGCTGCACCCGCCGTTGCGGCGCGGCATTGCCTCGTCGGGCCCGGCCGCGCGGCGGATGCCGCTGGCGGAGTTCCTGCGCCGGGTGGCCGGACGGGAAGGCGCGAACGTGGACGAGGCCGAGCTGGTGGACGTGATATTCAACCATGTCCGGGCGGTGTTCGCGACGCTGGCCGAGGCGGTTGACGCCGAGGAGTGGTTCGGCATGACCGCCGAGCTGCCCGCGGAATACAGCGCGCTCATCCCGGAACGTTCGGCCTGAGACTCCGAAGCCCCGGTCCGGGCAGCGGTGACCCGGGCGCACGGCGGTGCTCCGGCTTATGCGTTTGTGGCATATGCGTTTGCGTCGGCTAGCTCGATCTGGACGATCACCGCGTCGGCATCGGCGTTACTCGTCGTCCGGGATCAGGACGATCAGGTCGACCTGGTCAGCCAGGCCCAGGCGTCCAGGGCCGGCGCGCAGCGGCTGGCCGACCGGATCGCCGCCATCTTCATGCCGTGCGTGATCGCCGTGGCCGTGACCACCCTGGGTTCTGGCTGGGTGCCGACCTGGTCCCGGCGGCGGCCTGGAGCGCGGCTGTCGCCGTCCTGGTAGTGGCGTGCCCCTGCACGCTCGCGTGGCCACGCCCGTGGCGCTGCTGGCCGCTGTCGGCCGTGGCACCGAACTCGGCATCGGCGCCCAGGCGCTGGAGATGGCCGGGCGGGTCCGCTCTGTGGTCCTGGACAAGACCGGCACGCTGACCACCGGGATTATGAGCGTTACCCAGGTCGTGACCGCGATCGGCGCCAGCCCGGCGGAAGCGCTGCGCCGGGCCGGGGCGGTGGAGGACGGATCGGAGCATCCCGTCGGCCAGGCCGTGGCCGGGGAGCCGCGGCCCGGCTAGGCGCGCTGGCCGCCGCGACCGGCTTCGGCAGAAATCTCCGCTGCCTGGATAGTGTGCGCTTCGTCAGCGACGGTTGAATACTGGGTGAGCCGGATGACGCTGATCCGGCTGATCCGCGCCACACCCGACTATGCCGTGGGCAAGGCGCCGCGCGTGCTGGGCGTGGACGAGTTCGCCCTGCGCCAGGGGCACAGCTACGGGACGCTGCTGGCTTGTTCATTTCGGGCTGGGTGTGGCTGGCGGGCTGCGGAGCGCCCGTTCGCAGGACCGGCGCGTGGCTTGGCGGCCGCCGTGCGGCGGGTCCGGGCCGGCGGTCGGCGGCTTCAGCGGGTACTCTTGATGAACGCCAGGGCTGTTTCGGCGACGTCTTGCCAGCCGCTGTCGAAGACCAGGGAGTGGCCACGGTCCGGGATCTCCTGGATCTGGGTGGCA
>JBAPYC010000515.1:0-4179 GCA_049284535.1 Streptosporangiaceae bacterium | reverse complement strand
GGGGTGAGCGACCGGGCCAGCTCCGGGGTCAGCGGCGATTCCTGGCCGGTGGCCACGGCGATGTCCCAGGCATGGATGGCGGCGTCAAGCGCGGCCGCCCCGGCTGCCGCCGCGGGCTCCATGGCGCCCTGCGGCAGCGGGGCCGGGACCGGCCCGCCGTCCTCGTCGATCACCGTCCAGTGGTGCACCGAGGAGGTCAGCGCCTGCTCGATGTAAGCCGCCGGGTCGCCGCCGAGCTGCCCGGACGGGGCGAACGGGTCCTGGGCCGGCGGCGCGGTGCCGCCCACCACCGCGCCCCAGACTTGCTGGTCCAGAGCCGCGTGCTGCAGGACCTGGCTCACGGTCCAGTCCTGGCATGGCGTCGTCTGCGACCAGCCGTCGGCCGGCACCGCGGCCACGACCTGGCGCAGCCTGGCGCGGGCCTCATCCAGCGCATCCCATCCGGTCTTGGCTGCTTCGCTCATTGCCGCCCCCCTACCGGGCGCGCCGCGGCGGCCGTTTTCGTCAACGACCCGGGCGCGCCGATCACCGCGGTGGCCAAGCACGCGGGCGTCGGCATCAGCGCGCTCTACACCCGCCACGGCAGCAAGGAAGAACTGCTGCGCCAGCTGTGCACCGACGGCCTGCGGATCGTCGTCGAGGAGACCGAGGTCGGCATTGAGCGCATCACGGCCGGGCACGAGGATCCCTGGGCGGTCTTCGCCGACTTCATGCGTCGCCTGACCGACGCCGATACCAGCTCGATGACCCGCGCCCTGGCTGGCCAATTCGCGCCCACGCCGGAGATGTTCGCCCTGGCCAGCCGGTCTGCCGAGCTCATGGACGAGCTCTTGGCCCCGGTCCGCGGCGTGCTCCGGCCCGACCTGGCCCTGCCCGATATCTCGCTGTCGTTCGAGCTGGTGGCGGCGATCAAGTTCGACGACCCCGAGCGAACCAGCGAGCTGCGCCACCGCTACCTGGCTCTGATCCTGGACGGCATGCGCGCCACCGGCCGCGGCGATCTGCCCGGCCCACCCCCCGGCTGGAAAGAGCTCAGCGAACGCTGGGGCCGCAAATAGCGGCCCGCCTTTGCCGGCAGTTTGAGGCATTCCAGCCCGGGAACTGCCGGCAAAGCAGCCGTCGCAGCCGGTCATTCGTCAGTTGAGGGCGTTATAGCGCCCCAAACTGCCGAACGATCTTGCTAGCTGTTACCCATGGGGTCGAAGAGACGCAGCGTGTGGGCCTTGGCCGCGGCTTCGCCCCGGCCACCGCCCGGGCCCGGCCGCCGCCCGCCTCAGGCTGCCCCTCCTCAGGCCGTCTCGCCCCGGGCCCGCTTGCGCCGCTTGCCCTCGTGCATGGCCTGCACTCGCGCTACCGGGATGGCCCGGCCCTCCTCGATCAGGTCGGTGCTCAGGGTCTGCGGCGCAGGCATCTGCCCGGCCCACGGGTCCTGCGTGCCGACCAGATCCGGAACGGTGTGCACGGTAAAGTCCCCCGGCGCGATGCCGTCCAGGTCTTCCCAGGCCAGCGGGTACGACACCGGTACGCCCGGCCGGACCCGGGGGCTGTAGGCGGCGGCCACGGTCGCGCCGAAGGCCCGGGTCGAGTCGATGAACACCTTGCCCTTGCGATCCTCGCGGATGAACGCCGTGGTGGCCAGGGCCGGGTCAAGCCGCTCGGCCCGCACCGCGATGGCCCGGGTCGCGGCCGCCGCGGCCTCGCTGTCCGCGTCGATGGGCACGTACACGTGCAGCCCCTTCGACCCGCTGGTCTTGACCGCCCCGGCCAGGCCTAGCCCGGCCAGGGCCTCCCGGACCAGCCGGGCCGCCGCGACCGCCTGGGCAAACGGGCCGCCCTCGGGCGGGTCGATGTCCAGCACCAGGTAGGAGGGACGATCCAGCTGGCCGGCCAGGCTCAGCGTGACGTGGTACTCGACCGCCCGCTGATTGGCGAACCACAGCAGCGCGGGCCAGTCGTCGCACAGCGCGTACCGCACCTCGCGCCGTGACGACTCGGCCCACATGGTGACCGTGGGCAGCCACGGCGGCGCGTAATCCGGCACGTTCTTCTGCATGAACGGCCGCTGGCCGCCCCGGACCCGGATCACCGACAGCGGCCGGCCCCGCAGCTCGCCGAGGATCTGGCCGGACACCGCCTCCAGGTAGTCCACCAGGTCCCGCTTGGTCGCGCCCGCCTCGTCGAACAGCAGGTCGTCGAGATGAGTCAGCGACACGTCCTCGTGCATCCCTCCCGTATACCCGGTCAGGCCGGGCCCGCACAATGTCGTTACTGTGGGCGGGTCCCCGGCGGGAAGGAGCCTGGTCATGGCGTTCAGCGGATGGCCCGAGGAAGCGATGGACTTCTTCGACGGGTTGGCGGCCGACAACACCAAGACGTACTGGACCGAGCACAAGGCCGTCTACACAGGCAAGGTTCTCGCCCCGATGGCCGAACTCACCGAGGACCTCGCCCCGGAGTTCGGCGAGCCGAAGATCTTCCGGCCCTACCGGGACATCCGGTTCAGCAAGGACAAGACCCCGTACAAGACGCACATCGGGGCAGTGATCGGCGACTCCGGCTACGTCCAGCTGTCGGTGGAAGGGCTAGGAGCCGGCGCGGGCATATGGGAGATGAGCCGGGAGGAACTGGCCCGCTACCGCGAGGCCGTGGCCAGCGACCGGCTCGGAACCGAGCTCGAGCAGATCGTGGCCGGGCTGGAGCAGGCAGGCATTACCGTACACGGGCACGGGGTGCTCAAGTCCGCCCCGCGCGGCTACCCGCCCGACCACCCGCGCATCACCCTGCTCCGGTACAAGGGGCTGACGGCCTGGCGCCAATGGCCCCCGGCGCCGTGGCTGGAAACCACGTCGGCTCGGGACCGGCTGGTGTCTTTTTACCGAACGGCCCGGCCTTTGTGCTCCTGGCTCGCCGACAATGTCCGCTTCTTAGCGTGATTCCCGGGGAATCCGCCGCGGCAAGGGCCGGTCGTCACCCCGTGCGCTGCGATTATGCGGGCGGAACAGATCCCCGGCCCGGGACTGTGCCGGCTCGCGCGTCGCAGCCTGGGACCGCGCTGGCTGGGACCGTGCTGGCTGGGACCGTGCTGGCTGGGATTGGGCTGGCTGGGACCGTGCTGGCTGGGATTGGGCCTGCTCGTATTGGGCGGTCTGCCCGATCCGCTTCATCAGCTCGTCCTCTTCCAGGATCTCGCTCGCCGTCGGCGACAGCGCGATGACGGCCGAGAAGATGAAGCCGATGGTGGACAGGCTCAGGATGAGCGGCAGCAGGAACCCGGCGGCACTGGCGCTGGCCGACTGGTTCACGGTCGCCCCCGGCGTGGCGTAGACGTGCAGCGCGGCCATGCCGGTGTAGTGCATGCCGCTGACCGCCACCCCCATGATCAGGGACGCGACCAGCGTGGACAGCAATGTGTCGAGCCGCAGCGCCGCCCACAGTGCCGCGATCCCGGCGATGATCGCGATCACCACCGAGGCCGCGACCAGTGTCGGGTTGTAGGTCACCCGGTCCGGCACCCGGATCGCCGCCATGCCCAGGTAGTGCATGCTGGCCACCCCGACGCCGATGATCGAGCCGCCCGCCAGCAGCGGCCAGGGACCGCTGCGGCTGTACCCGACGATGAACGTCCCGATGCCTACCACCACGACGGCGATCAGCATCGACGCGATGGTCAGCGGGACGTTGTAGCGGATGGACTGGCCCGGGATGGCGAAGCCGAGCATGGCGATGAAGTGCATCACCCAGATGCCAGTGGTCGCGATGGCGAGCGCGGCCAGGGTCAGCCAGCGGGCCCGGGCCGCTCCCTGGTAGGCGCGGGCCCGGGTGGTGCACCGCAGCCCCACGAAGCAGCCCACGCAGGACATCACGTAAGCCAGGATGGGGTTCAGCGCGCCGTTGGAGAAATTCTCGACATGAATCATGAAGGCCGCCCCGAATAGCGGTTTTGGAATGATATGTACCACTTGAAGCCTTAATTACTGACACCGATCGTATCGCTGCTGGTAGTTTGCATGCGGCCGAAATCGCATCAGTGCTATTTGTGTTAAATCTGATTTGTCTTACATAATGCGATGGTTGTCCGCAAATTAGCGATCAATAACGTGCGATGTGAGCCGCGGCCCGATGCAGGGGATCGGCGGCGGCGCTCGTGCCCTCGGCGATCCGCGCCGCCCCGCCCGGCGC
>JBAPYC010000514.1:0-5119 GCA_049284535.1 Streptosporangiaceae bacterium | reverse complement strand
ACATGAGCACTGCACAGATGCAGGCCGCCGTGCTGCACGGGATTGGGCAGGCACCCCGATACGAGACGTTCCCGGCGCCGGCGGCGGGCGAAGACGAGGCGGTGGTCACGGTCACAGCCGCGGCCCTGAAGCCCTCGGATCGCCTGATGGCCGACGGCGTTCACTACGCACCGGCCGCCTTTCCGCAGGTCGCTGGGCTCGACGGGGTCGGGCGGCTTGACGACGGCACGCGGGTCGCGTTCTTGCCGCCGGTACGGCCCTACGGCGGGATGGCTGAGCAGACGCTGGTACGCCAGGGTCTGTGGCTGCCGGTGCCCGACGGGGTCGACGATGTCACTGCCGCGGCATTCGCCAACCCCGGCATGGCCGCCTGGAAGACGATCGTCTGAGAAGGGGAGCTGGCCTCCGGCCAGAGCGTGCGCGTGCTCGTCGCCACCGGCCTGTCCGGCGGGATCGCGGCCCAGCTAGCCGTGCGTCGCGGGGCCCGCGTCGTGGTGGCCGGGCGCAACCAGCGCGTGCTGGATGAGCTCGTCGGGCGCGGAGCCGATGTCGCGATCCGGGTCGACCGGCCGCGCGAGGAGCTGGCGGAGGCGATCGCCGCAGCCGGGCCGTACGACCTGATCGCCGACTACCTGTGGGGGCCCGCCCGCCGAGGCGGTATTCGCCGGCCTGATGCGCTTGGGCCGGGTCAGCGGCACCGTCCCAGGAGCCGGGGCTGAAGCCGGCCGGATCCGGTACATCCTGGTCGGGATGACCGCAGGTGAGGTGGCCGGGGTCTCTGCGCTCGCGCTACGTAGCGCCGGTCCAGCTGGCTGGCAGCGGAATCGGCGGACCGGCCTCGCTGGCGGAAACCGCGGCCGCCTACGCCGATCTGCTGCTCGGGCAGGTGGCCTCGGGCGAGATGGCTATCGAGGTCGAGACGGTGCCGCTGGGCGAGGTCGAGAAGACGTGGTCGCGGCCGGGCGACGGCGGGCGCGTCGTCTTCGTGCCGTGAATAACGTCGCGGTCCGAGTGGCTAGGCGGGGTCGCGGAGCTTGCGGAAGTCCCAGCTGGTGATCTTGTCCGGGGCGATGCGCACCCAGGCGTGCCGGCCATCGTGCGTCAGCTGCTCGCCGCCGGAGTACTTGCCGGCCATCAGGCGCTCGGGCTCGGCGAGCTCGCGGATCTCCGGGGTCTCCGGTTCGCCGCCGGTGCGCGGCACCGGGCCGACGACGGCCGCCTGGCCCTCGAGCTCGACGCCGTGCAGTTCGGCGTAGTGGTGACCGTCGTCGACGACGACCGCGACCCGCGGGTCGCGCTGCAGGTCGGCCCAGCGCTGGCTGCGGGTCAGGGAGTAGACCCACAGGGCTCCCCCGTACCAGACGAACCAGACCGGCGAGACGTGCGGGCCGGTAGGGCTGAGCGTGGCGAGCCGGCATGTGCGCTGCTCAGCGAGGAATGCGTCCAGCTCGCTGGCGCTCATGGCGATGGCCCGGCCGCGCCGTTGCCCTGTGGTCATAGATACCTCGCTTTGCCTGCGGTGCTGGGTGCTGGACTCGCGCAGCATGCCATCGTGACGCTTTCCATGATCGCGAAGACCTTGCTACGCCATAGCGTAGTGAACCCTTCGCAATCATGTACGGACCTGGCCGACGTGCTCCTGCTCCAAGCCGGGGATGCGGCCCAGCGGCGGCGGAGGCGGTCGGGGCGGCGGGGAGCGAGATCCTGGGCGGCGGCGTCGAGCATGGTGCGGATGGTGTGACGGCAGCGACCGCAGATCGAGCCGGCGCCGCAGGTGGACGCCACCTGCTCGGTAGAGCGGGCACCACCCTCGATCACCTGCTGGACGGTGCTGCTCGTCACGGCCACGCACAGGCAGACGTATATGTCAGTCCCTGACCTGCGGGGCTGCGGGCACCTCGAGGATCTGCACCAGGCGGCCCACGAAGTTCGGCGGATGGGCGCCGACGCCGACCTCGGTCATGAACCGGGCCGACGCTTCCGGGTGCCGGATCCACTGGTTGGCCTGGCGTTCGGTGGCGAGCTCCTGCAAGATCAACACCTCGGCCCCGTCGTCCAGGGCCCGGTAGATCCAGAAGCACCGGACGCCTGAAGCGGTGATGCGGGCGACCGCGCGGTGCACGCTGGTCGATCTCGCCGATCGACACGATCGAGGCCACGACCACGCTGGCCTGGCTGACGATCAGGGCGGGGGCAGCTGGGGCCGGGCAGCAAAGGCTGAGGTGGGACGGGCGGGGCAGCAAAGGCTGAGGTGGCCGTCGGCGGGGCGAGTGGGGCTGGGGGGGCGGGGAGGTCGATCTTCTCGACGATCTGGCCGGCGAACAGGGGCGGGATCTCCGTTACGCCGGCCGAATCGAACCAGGCGAACAGGAGCGGCGAGCGGAGCAGGGCGTCGACCGGCTCGCGCTCGCGGGCGCCGATGGTGACGAAGACGTGATCGGGGTCGTGGATCGCGCGGTAGACCACGACGTGGTGCGCGCCGAGGCCCGGCAGCCGGGGCAGGTCGCCGCGGAGCCGGTTCCACCAGCGGTCGAAGTCCGGCACCCGGTAATCGGCGGCAAGCACCAGGGACATGGCATCGTCGGCATTCAGTCAGCGAAGGTTGCGGATCACTGTGCGGTATATGCTTCGCTCCACGTCGTGCCCGGGCGAGGCCCAGGACGCACCCCTGGCGTGGGAGGGGACAGACCTGCATGCGCGGTGACGCCGAGGTCCTGCAGCTGCTCAACGAGCAGCTCACCAGTGAGCTGACGGCTATCAACCAGTACTTCCTGCACTCCAAGATGCAGGACAACTGGGGCTTCACCGAGCTGGCCGCCCACACCCGCGCGGAGTCGTTCGAGGAGATGCAGCACGCCGAACTGCTCACCGACCGGATCCTGCTCCTCGACGGGCTGCCGAACTACCAGCGGCTGTTCTCGGTGCGCATCGGCCAGACCATCCGCGAGCAGTTCGAGAGCGACCTGGCCATCGAGGTTGAGGTGACCGAGCGGCTCCGGCCAGGCATCCAGCTATGCCGCGATCGCCGGGACAGCACCAGTGCCATCCTGCTCGAGACGATCATGGCCGATGAGGAAAAGCACATCGACTACCTGGAAACGCAGCTGGCCCTGATGGACACCCTGGGCGAGCAGCTGTACCTGGCGCAGTGCGTGGCGCGCCCGCCGAGCGTGGGCGTCGCAGACGAATAGGCCGAAGCCCTCACAGCATGTCCGGCCCGGCACTAGCGGCCGACGTTTAGTCCATGGCCTGAAGATGACGCCGCATCACGCCTGGGATCGGGGTGCTGCCGCTGCGCGGCGGGGCTGGTCATCGGGCGAGATACCGGCACAATGTGGTGATGATCAGGCTCCGGCTGGCCGCTGACGACTTCACCCAGATGCGGTTCGGGTTCTCCCCCGTCACCGAGCTGGTCGACTCCCTGTACATGCTGCACTCCGGGCAGGTCGACCCGCTGTACCGGGACTGGGCGAAGCGGGCACGGGGGCGCATGCCCGGCCTCGATACCGACCTGCTGCAGGCTGTGGTGCCGCACCGCGGCATCATGCCGGACTTCCCGCAGGGCGACGCCGGCACCGCGACGACGATCGAACAGCAGCTGAAGCTCCTGAACGACTGGCCGCCGGACCTGCTGCGCGCGGAATTGGAAGCGGTCTGGCACGGCACCGACCTGCCACCGGCCGCCCAGCAGCTGGTCGCGGCCGGCCCCGCTGGTATCCGCCGGCTGGCCGACGTCTTCTGGAGCTACTGGGAAGCCGCGCTGGAGCCGCACTGGCACCGGATGCAGGCGGTCCTGGAGGCTGAGGTCGCCTACCGGGCCCGGCAGCTGACCCGCGGCGGCCTGGCCGCGCTGCTGGCCGACCTGCACCCGCAGCTGCAGCTCGAGCAGGACTGTATCCGCATCAACAAGCCCCGGCACGGCGACTACGACCTGGCCGGGAACGGCCTGCTGCTCATGCCCTGTGTGTTCGCCCCGCCGAACGTCATCTTCGGCCCCAGCCCGCCCGGGCCAAGCCTCATCTACCGGCCCCGCGGCGTGGCAACCGTCTGGGAGGCGGTCAACGTGAACCCGCCAGCCGATGACCCGCTCGGCGCGCTGATGGGACGCAGCCGCGCGGCCATCCTGCGCAGCACCGGCCTGCCGAAATCAACCACCGAGCTGGCCCGTGAGCTCGGCCAGGCGGTCGCGACAGTCAGCACGCACCTGTCTACGCTCAGGCGCTCCGGCATGATCACTTCATGGCGTTCCGGCCGCAGCGTCCTCCACCAGCGCACTACCCTGGCGACCAGCGTGCTTAGCAGCGCACCGCAGGGCCGCCGCACGAGCAGGACATGAGATCCTCGGTCCTGGTCCCGGGCCTGGCAGCGGGGCCGGGATGGCGCGAGGAGCTGGCAATCAGTAAGTTGCTTGTACTGCATCGGTCGCGTCAGTGGGGACTATATGGCTGATCCGCCACCGTCCGCTGGGCGGGCTGAGGAGGCCGGGCCGCCGGACGAGCTCAGCCCGCTGGACTACTTGCTGCATCGCGGCGAGGCGTATCCGGCCACCCGTTCGGCGTTCCTGAACATGGAGATCCTGGAGCGGCCGGCCGACTGGGGGCGGCTGCGGGAGGCCCTGGACCGGGCCAGCCGGGTGGTCCTGCGGATGCGGCAGAAGGTCGTGGTGCCGCCGGTGCCGACCGTAGCCCCGCGCTGGGTGGTGGACCCCGACTTCGACCTGGCCTACCACCTGCGCCGGATCGCGCTGCCCGCCCCGGGTACGCTGCGCCAGCTGCTGGACCTGGCCGAGGTCACGCTGCAGTCGCCGCTGGACACCTCGCGGGCGCTGTGGGAGGCGGTCTACGTCGAGGGCCTGGAGGGCGGCCGGTCGGCCCTGCTGACCAAGCTCAGCCACGCCATCACCGACGGGCTGGGCGGGGTAGCCCTATTCGAGCAGGTCTACGACACCGAACGGGACCCGGAACCGCGCCCGATGCCGCCGGTGCCGGTGCCGCGCGACCTGACCGGCGCGGACCTGGTGCGGGAGAGCCTGCGGAACATTCCTGCGACCACCCTGGTGGCCGGGCGGCGGCTGCTGGGCCAGGTGGCGGGCACGGCCGTGAGGCTGGTGGGGCAGCCC
>JBAPYC010000513.1:0-5214 GCA_049284535.1 Streptosporangiaceae bacterium | reverse complement strand
ATGTTCTGGAGCAACATCAAGCAGGTTTTCACTTACGACGGCGACATCTACACCCGGTGGCTGCTCAACACGATTCTCTACGCTGGCGTGGGGGCCGTCCTGGCCACGCTTTTCGCGGCGGCGGCCGGCTACGTCCTGGCCAAGTACGAGTTCCGGGGCAGGCGGGCGCTGTTCAACCTCGTGCTGGCCGGGGTGCTCGTGCCGGGAACGGCACTGGCCCTGCCCATGTACCAGCTCTTCGCCTCGCTCAACCTGGTCAACACGTACTGGGCTGTGCTTATCCCGAGCCTGGTCAGCCCGTTCGGCGTGTACCTGTGCCGCATCTACGCGGAGGCCGCCGTACCCGATAGCCTGCTCGAAGCCGCCCGGATTGACGGGTCCGGCGAGGTACGGATCTTTTTCCGCGTCGTACTTCGCCTTCTCACCCCCGTGCTGGTCACGGTCTTCCTCTTCCAGTTCGTCGGAATATGGAACAACTACTTCCTGCCGCTGGTGATGCTGTCCAGCAACACGCTGTACCCGATCACACTGGGCCTCACAACGTGGCAGGCCGGCTCCATCCGGGTGCCCGAACTGCTGCAGACGACGATTGGCGGTGCCTTTGTCTCGGTGATACCGCTGGCCATAGCGATGATAGTGCTCCAGCGTTTCTGGCAGGGCGGGCTCACCGAAGGTGCGGTCAAGGAGTAAATTGCAACCGGAAATATCTTCGCCAGTCCCGCCCAGGGTGCTATTCGGGGCCGCTTATTACCACGAGTACCAGCTCGCAGACCGGCTCAGCGCTGACCTTGACCTGATGACCGCGGCGGACATGTCGGTCATCCGGGTAGGCGAATCGGTGTGGTCGACCTGGGAGCCGAGCGACGGGGCGTTCAACCTCGACTGGCTCCAGCCCGTCGTCGACGGGGCCAGGCAGCGCGGCATCTCGGTCATCCTCGGAACTCCGACGTACGCGGTCCCGCCATGGCTGGCGCGGCGCTACCCCGAGATCGCCGCCGAGCGGAGTACCGGGGTCCCGGTGCCGTGGGGTGCCCGCCAGGAGATCGACTACACCCACCCCGCCTTCCTGTTCCACGCCGAGCGCGTGATCCGGGCCATCCTGGGCCGGTACGCGAGCCACCCGGCCGTGATCGGGGTCCAGGTGGACAACGAACCCGGGCTCGAGCTGTTCTGCAACCGCGGTGTCTTCGAGCGATTCGCGGACGAACTGCGAGCCCGGTACGGGGACGTCGAGGCCATCAACGACACATGGGGGCTCACCTACTGGTCCCACCGGCTCTCGACCTGGGCCGACCTGTGGAAACCGGACGGGAACACGTTCCCGCAGTACGACCTGGCCTGGCGGCGCTTCCAGGCTAACCTCACCTCGGAGTTCATCAGCTGGCAGGCCGGAATCGCCCGCGAGTACACCCACGACGGCCAGTTCGTCACCACCTGCATCGCCTACTCCCGCCCGGCCGTGGAAGACGACAAGCTGACCGCGGCGCTCGACGTCACCGCCGGCAATCTGTACTACGCCATGCAGGACGGCCTGGCCCGGGCCGGCGAACCGGCACCCGCGGGGAGCTCCCAGGGCTGGGCCTCCACTGGGGTGCCGTCGCTGTATTTCGGGGCCGATCGCATCTTCTCCTCGCGCCAGTCCCCGTTCCTGGTGACCGAGACCGACGCGACATCGATCGGCGGCTCATGGATGAATTACCCACCGTACGACGGGCAATTGCGGCAGGCGGCATGGGCGCTCGTCTCCCGGGGAGCCCGTTCGGTCGAATACTGGCACTGGCACACGCTCCATTTCGGCGCCGAGACCTACTGGGGCGGCGTCCTTCCCCACAGCCTTGAGCCCGGGCGGATCTACCACGAGGTATCCCGCATCGGCCGCGAACTGGCGAAGGCCGGTGACCTGGTGACGGATCTGGAGCCCGACGCGGACGTGGCCATGGTCTATTCGCTGCCCAGCAAATGGGCGATGCAGTTCGCGCCGCCGCTGGCCGGCCCGTCAGGATCACCGGACAGCGGCTCCTACGAACGGATCCTCCGCAGCTTCTACGACGGTGCGCTGGACGCCCGGCAGCAGGTGCGCATCCTGCACGCCGGCCAGATATCCGGCCTGGGGGCGGAGGAGCTGGCGGAGCGCTTCGCAGTGCTGTTCGCTCCCGGGTTCTACGTCGCCGCAGATGACGAGCTCGACGTGCTGTCGGCGTACGCCCGCGCCGGGGGCCACCTCATCATCGGTATCCGGACAGGCTACGGCGACACCGAGGCCCGGGCCCGGGCCGAGGTCGCCCCGGCTCGCCTGAGCGACGCAGCGGGCGTCAGGTACGAGGAGTACAGCAACCTGGCCGGCGAACTTCCCGTCACGGCGGCCGACGGCGGCACGCTCGTTGTTCCCGGCGAAGCGCGCGCGACGGGCTGGGCCGACGGGCTGGAACTCGCGGGCGCCGAGGCCCTCGTCCGCTACTGTCATCCCCACTTCGGCCGCTGGCCGGCCATCACCACGCACCGCTGCGGGGCTGGCCGCGTCACCTACGTGGGGACGGTGCCCAGCCGACCGCTGGCGGCGGCTCTGGCCGCATGGGCCAGCCCCGGGGCGGCCAGTGATCCCTGGCTGGACCTGCCGGCGCCGGTCACCTCGACCAGTGCTCAGAACCGTTACGGCCAGCGCCTGCGATTCATCCACAACTGGTCCTGGGAGGACGCCGGCCTGCAGGTGCCGGCATCGGTGACGGACGTGCTGACTGGCACCGAACTGGCGGCCGCTGACCGGCTCTCGCTGGGGCCCTGGGACGTGAAGGTCCTGCTGGAGACGGCGGAGCCGCGATGAGCACGATGGCAGGATGGCCGGGTCATGAGGGCTCCGGCCGGGTAGCCCGGCTCCGGGCGCGGCTCGGCGGGCGGATCGCCTACGGGGCCGATTACAACCCCGAGCAATGGCCGGAGGAGACCTGGGCCGAAGATGCCCGGCTGATGGCTGAAACCGGCGTCAACCTGGTCTCGGTCGGGATCTTTTCCTGGAGTCAGCTCGAACCATCGCCGGGCCGCTATGACTTTGGCTGGCTCGACCAGGTCATCGCCACCCTGTGGTCGGCGGGGGTGGCGGTGTGCCTGGCCACGGCCACGGCATCGCCACCGCCCTGGCTCACTCACGCCCACCCGGAGATCCTGCCCGAGCGTGCCGACGGCGTCCGGCTGTGGCCAGGGTCACGGCAGCACTACTGCCCGAGCTCGCCCGCGTACCTGGACGCCGCCCTGGCGCTGGTGGACCGCCTGGCCAGGCACTACGGCACCCACGAGGCGCTGGCCCTGTGGCACGTGGGGAACGAGTACGGCTGTCACGTGCCGGCGTGCTATTGCGATACCTCCGCGGCAGCGTTCCGCGCCTGGCTGACCGAACGGTACAAGGACGTCGGCACCCTCAACGACGCCTGGTCGGCCCAGTTCTGGAGCCAGCGGTACCACAGCCTGGAGGAGGTACTGCCGCCACGCGTGAGCCCGACGTTTCCCAACCCCGCCCAGCAGCTCGACTTCGCCCGGTTCAGCTCCGAAGCCCTGGAACGCTGCTTCCTGGCCGAGACCAGCCGCCTGCGCGAGATCACCCCCGACGTTCCCGTCACCACCAACTTCATGGGATTCTTCAAGCCGCTCGATTACTGGCGCTGGGCCCGTCATGAGGATCTCGCCTCCCATGACTCCTACCCGGACCCTGCGGACCCTGGCGCACCCGCGGGCGCGGCGATGGCGTTTGACCTCGTGCGATCCCTCAAGAACGGCGCTCCGTGGTTGCTCCTGGAACAAGCGCCGAGCGCGGTGAACTGGCGGCCGGTCAATTCCCCGAAGCCTCCGGGGATCATGCGGGCCTGGAGCTACCAGGCAATCGCCCATGGCGCCGACGGGGTCATGTCGTTCCAGTGGCGCGCATCACGCGGCGGCGCGGAAAAATTCCACTCCGCCATGGTCCCGCACGCCGGGCCCGATTCGCGGGTCTTCCGCGAGGTCAGGCAACTGGGGGCCGAGCTGGCCGGGCTGGCGGAACTGACCGGCACCCGCGTTCACGCCGAGACCGCCATCGCGCTGGACTGGGAGAGCTGGTGGGCTCTCGAGCTGGACTCGCACCCGTCCACGCGGCTGTCCCAGACGGAGCTGATCAGGGCGCTCTACCAGCAGTTCTGGGAGGCACACATCCCGGTGGACTTCGTTCATCCGGAGGCCGACCTGGCCAGCTACCGGGCGCTCATCGTTCCGGGACTGTACCTGGCGGGCACCGAAGCCACCAGCCGGGTGGCCGCCTTCGCCGAGAGCGGGGGCCACGTACTGATGACGTTCTTCTCCGGCATCGTCGATGAATGCGATCGCGTCCGGCTGGGCGGCTACCCCGGCGGATGGCGGGACCTGCTGGGGATACGGGTGACGGAATTCCGCCCGCTGCCGCCGGGCTCAACGGCAACAGCCTCTCTCGGGAAAGAGACCTTCACCTGCTCAGCCTGGCAGGAAGATCTCGATCTGGCCGGCGCACAGGTCGCGGCCAGCTTCGTCGACGGCCCGTACGCGGGCACGCCCGCGCTCACCCAGCGGGCCGTAGGCCAGGGAAGCGCGTGGTACCTCGCGACGCTGCCGGACCCGCGGGGCATGGCCATGGTGACGCGCTCCTTTGCCGCCACAGCGTCACTGTCACCGCCCGTGGCGGATGTCCCGGCTAACGTTGACGTCGTACGCCGAACCGGCCCGGCTGGCTCATACCTCATCGCCTGCAATCTGGGCCCCGATGAGGCGATCGTGCCGCTAGCGGTCCCCGGCGCAGATCTGCTCTCCCGCCAGCGGGTGGAATCCAGCCTCCGGCTGCCCGGCACGGGGGTCGCCGTGATCCGCGAAGATACGCCCCCGTGAGCTCCGGTTTGCCGCGTCGATCACTATCTTGCCCGCGAGCGCCGCACCGTGCTCGTTCACGACATCCGGCACGACCTGGCCGGGAACGGCCAGCACCACGACGTCGGCGTCTTTCACCGCATCGCCGATGGGCTGCACCGGCGCCCCGCCTGGTCCCTGACCGGAGCCGTCCTTAGTCCCGTAGACCACGTCGTGCCCGGCTGCGATCCACTTGCTCCCGAGCGTTCCGCCGATTTTGCCCTTGCCGATGACCGCTATCCTCATGCCCGCCAGCAACCAATGTGACGGCGGTCTCATTCCCTGCCGGTCGCTCAGGTCTGGGCGATCTCCCGG
>JBAPYC010000512.1:0-2201 GCA_049284535.1 Streptosporangiaceae bacterium | reverse complement strand
CGGCGCGACCGGCTCGCCCGTGGCCAACGCGCTGGCCCGCGAGGCCGACGTGGTGCTGGGTGCCGGCACCCGCTACTCCGACTTCACCACCGCCTCCCGGACCGCCTTCGCCAATCCGGACGTGCGTTTCGTCAACCTGAACGTGGCGGCGTTCGACGCCGGCAAGCACGCGGGCACCTCCCTCGTGGCCGACGCCCGGGCCGGCCTGGAGGCGCTGACGCAAGCGCTGGCCGGCTACCGCACACCGGACGCCTACACCGCCCACCTCGCCGAGGAGAACAGCCAGTGGCGGCAGGTAGTAGACCACGCGTACCACCTGGGGCACCAGCCGCTGCCCGCCCAGACCGAGGTGCTGGGCGCGCTGAATGAGCTCATGGACGATCGGGACGTGGTGGTGCAGGCGGCCGGGAGCATGCCCGGGGACCTGCAGATGCTGTGGCGGGCGAGCGACCCGAAGTCCTACCACGTCGAGTACGGCTATTCCTGCATGGGATATGAGATCGCCGGTGGTCTGGGGATCAAGCTGGCCGCGCCCGACCGCGAGGTGTTCGTGCTGGTCGGCGACGGCTCGTACCTGATGATGGCGACCGAGATCGTGACCGCGGTCTCCGAGGGCATCAAGCTCAACATCGTCCTGGTCCAGAACCAGGGCTTCGGCTCCATCGGCGCGCTGTCCGAGTCGCTCGGCTCGCAGCGGTTCGGCACCTCCTACCGCTTCCGCAACCCGGCCAGCGGGCTGCTGGACGGCGACGTCCTGCCGGTCGACCTGGCCGCCAACGCGGCCAGCCTCGGCGCCGACGTGCTGCGGGTCAAGGCCATCGGCGAGTTCGGCGATGCCCTGCGCCAGGCCCGGGCCAGCGACCGGACCACCGTCGTTTACATCGAGACCGACCCGCTCGCTCCGGTACCTGACCCGCAGAGCTGGTGGGACGTGCCCGTATCCGAGGTTTCCGCTCTCGAAAGCACCCAGAAGGCCCGCGCCGTCTACGAGGCGGCCAAACGGCGCCAGCGGCCGTACCTGTAGAAAGGCAGCACATACCAATGCGCACTATCCCGCACTGGATCGCCGGATCGGAGACGACCGGCGCCTCGACTCGCTACGGCCCGGTCTGGAACCCGGCCACTGGCGCCCAGCAGGCCCAGGTGGCACTGGCCGAGCCGGCCGACGTGGACGCCGCGGTGGCGGCGGCCAGGAAGGCGTTCGACGAATGGCGCGACACTTCTCTTATCCGCCGGGCCCGCGTCATGTTCGCCCTCCGCGACCTCATCGAGCGGCACATCGGCGAACTGGCCGAGCTCATCGCCGATGAGCACGGCAAGGTCGTCTCCGACGCCGCGGGTGAGGTCACCCGGGGCCTGGAGGTGGTCGAGTTCGCGTGCGGCATCCCCACCCTGCTCAAGGGCGAGTATTCCGAGCAGGTCTCGACCGACGTGGACGCGTACTCGTTCCGGCAGCCGCTCGGTGTCTGCGCCGGCATCACGCCGTTCAACTTCCCGGCCATGGTCCCGCTGTGGATGCATCCGATCGCGATCGCCACCGGGAACACGTTCGTGCTCAAGCCGAGCGAGCGGGACCCATCGGCGTCCAACTTCATCGCCCAGCTCTACGCCGAGGCCGGCCTGCCCGAGGGCGTGTTCAACGTCGTCCACGGGGACAAGGTCGCCGTGGACGCCATCCTGGACCACCCCGACATCGCCGCCGTCAGCTTCGTCGGCTCGACCCCGATCGCGAAGTACGTGCACCACCGCGCCACCGAAAACGGCAAGCGGGTGCAGGCCCTGGGCGGGGCCAAGAACCACGCCGTGGTGCTGCCGGACGCGGACATCGAGTTCGCGGCCAACCACATCACCGCCGCGGGCTACGGCTCGGCCGGGCAGCGCTGCATGGCCATCTCGGCGGTAGTGGCCGTGGGGGAGGCAGGTGACGCGCTGATCGCGCGGCTGAAAGACAAGGCTGAGGAGGTCCGGGTGGGCCCGGGCCGGGACGCCGCCTCGGAGATGGGCCCGGTGGTCACCCCGCAGGCCCGGGACCGCATCACCGGCTACGTCGACCGCGGCGAGGCGGCCGGCGCCACCCTGGTCGTCGACGGCCGCGGCCTGCGGGTCACCGATCACGAGGACGGCTTCTTCGTTGGCCCGACCCTGTTCGACCAGGTCGGCACCGACATGGATATCTACACCGACGAGATCTTCGGCCCGGT
>JBAPYC010000511.1:0-1524 GCA_049284535.1 Streptosporangiaceae bacterium | reverse complement strand
CCTGATGGCTGACATCGAGGTGGATGGTGCACGACCAGCAGGCACCACTGGATGTGTTCGTGGGCCGCTCGGCAGAGCTTGCGCAGGTGGCGGAAGTGGTCGCCCGGGCCGGGGCGGGGGACCCGTGGCTGGTGAGCATTGAGGGGGATCCAGGGGTCGGGAAGACGTCGCTGGCGCGGCGGTGCCTGGCCGGGATTCCTGACCTGAGGGTGCTGTGGGCACGGGCGGCTCAGGCCGAGACCGACCTGGATTTCGGGATCGTCGGCCAGCTGCTCCGGGCGGCCGGAGATGTCACCCGGCCGGTCTTTGTGGCGGACGGGAACGGCTCGTCTGCCTCGTCATTCGCGGCGGGCGCGTACCTGCTGAAAGTCGTGGGGGACCAAGGGGCCGCCGGACCGGTGGCCATCGTGGTCGATGACCTGCAGTGGGCGGACAGCAGGTCGGTGGCGGCCCTGACGTTCATGCTGCGGCGGCTGTCGGTGGATCCGGTGATCGCCGTCATGATCTATCGCGGGGACCAGGACCGGCCGGACGAGGCGGCCCGGCGGCTGCTGGTGAGCGTCGAGAACCGCGTGCACATCCCGCTGGGCGGGCTACAGCACGATGAGGTCGCGGCGCTGGCCACCGCGCTGACGGGGCCGCTGGATGAGGAGGCCGTGCAGCGGCTGTGCCGGGGCACCGGCGGCCACCCGCTGTACCTGCACACGGTCCTGGCCGAAGGCTCTGGTTTCGATCCCCGGGCTGGGGAGCGGCTCGTGCTGCCCGGGTCGCTGGCGGGGGCCATCGGCGATCAGCTGCGGATGCTGCCGCCGGACACCCGGGACATCCTGGAGATGCTCTCGGTCCTGAACCTGCGGCTGCCCCTGGCTCAGCTCGGCCAGGCGGCGCAGGCCGGCTCGGCCAGCGCGGCGATCGAGCCTGCGGTGGCCGCTGGCCTGGTGGACTGGGCACCGGACGAGCCGAGCTGCCCGGTGGGACTCCGCCACCTGCTGGTCCGGGACGCCATCTACGCCGCCATCACCCCGACAAGGCGCCGCATGCTGCATGCGCGGGCCGCCTCGCTGGTCAGCGAGTCGGCGTCGTGGCAGCACCGGGTGGCCGCCCTGGAGCAGCCGGACGAGGACCTGGCCGCGGACCTGGAGCACCTGGCGGATCAGGAGATGGCCGGCGGCCGCGTGGCGCTGGCCGCCACCCACCTGCAGTGGGCCTCGGATATCTCCCCGGACCGGGCCGCCCGGGAGCGGCGGCTGCTGACCGCCGCGCTGTACCTGATGTATGCGGAGGAATCCCGGGGGATGACCCTGCGCCCGGCGGTGGAGGCAACGGGGCCGTCCCCGCTGCGCGACTGCGTGCTGGGCGCGATGGCGCTCTTCTCGGGCCAGTTCGCCGAGGCGGACCGGCGGCTCACCGGGGCACTGGCGCAGGCGCAGGCTGATCCGGGCAGCCGCCTGCTGGCCGCGCGGATCGCCAGCTGGCTGGCGGGCACCCACCTGCTGCTGGCGAACGGGGAGAAGGGCGTTTCCT
>JBAPYC010000510.1:0-25868 GCA_049284535.1 Streptosporangiaceae bacterium | reverse complement strand
GTGATGCCCGCACTGTGACGCGCACACTGTTACGCCCACACCGGGGCGGCTCGCACGGGGCTGAGGGGCACGCACCCCCGCCCGTTCGGTCAATATCTTCCGAACGGGCGGGGGTGTCGTGCCCTGCCTCCTGGATCGGGGCGGCGCCCGGTTCTGCTTCTGGTGGCGATTTACTGCTGGCCTTAATGGCGTGAGGTGGTGCCGCAGTTAGCTGGCTCTTCCAACCCGCGGGGGTCAGCTGGCCGGACTTGTCAGGTCGAAGTGGCTGGGCGGGCTCGCTCCGGCCGGCAAAGGCTCATCCGGGTAGTGCGCGAGCTGGGCGAGCAGGTTAGTCCGGTAGACCAGGACAAGCCAGCTCGCCACCCGGTAAGTCGCGGCTGGCCTGCCGAAGTAATGCTCGAACGCGGCAGAAGAGTCCCGGCCACTGTGGTCGGCGACCACGAACGTGGCGTCGTAGCGGGACGGGTTGTACCAGAGGGCGTTTGCCTCCCAGCCGGGAACGTAGACCTTCGCGTGTCCGGCCAGGACGTCAACCGCGCGGATCTTAACCCGGTCGCCGGACTGCGCGGTGACCACCGAGCCATCCCAGTACCCACCGATGCCATTCGTGAGCCCGTGCGCCTCGAGCCAGGCGGCAAGGGGTGCCGTGGCCGGCTTCAGGGAGGGCTGGTTGGCCGCAACGGCCAGCGGCACCAGCGCGGCGAGTGCCGTCACGGTGACCGCCAGCCAGGCCTGCGGCATCCCGGAAAACCGTGCGGGCACGCAGGCCCGTGCCGCGAGCACCGCCCCGCACGGCAGCACCGCGGCGATCTCGCGGGCATGGTAGGGCGTCGCCATCACGGAGATCAGGAGCACGCCGATGTTGAAGATGATCGCGACGCACAGCAGCTGCTCAGCCCGGCCCGCGTCGCGCCAGGTCCACGCCACCCGCCCCAGGCCGAACACGACGGCCAGCAGGCAGACCAGCCCGAAAGCGGCTCCTACGGCACCCAGCCTGGTATCCCACTCGTCGACCGCACCGAAAAGGATGCGGACGTCTAGCCAGGTCACGACCACGTTATGCGGCCATTGCCGCAGCGGCGAGAGCTTAGCTTGCGGCGCCACCATGTAGTACGCGCCCAGATGCACTATCGCCGCGCGCAGCAGCGACTCCAACGGCACGGACACGGCGGCCGCCACTACCAGCGCTGTCTCGGCGGAGCGGAGTCTGCGCGCGGCCACCATACGGTAACCGCAGACCAGCACGACCGCCGGCACCGCCACATAGCGGACGGTGAGATCGCTGAGCTGGCCGGCGCACAAGATCACGCACAGCAGCGGCGCTGTAAACCGCCGGGCCGGAGCCCGGTCGATCAGCAGGAAGGACGCCAGCAGGAACACGGAGGTCCCGATGTGATCGGGCTCCTCCAGCAGCAGCGTCACGGACTTCGTGGTAAGCAGCGGCGCGGCCAGCACCGTGACCACGGCCGCGCCGCGGGCCGCCCGGGCCGGACCACGGCTGTCCGTCACGGCCAGGGCCACGGCGAAGACCGCGACGATCAGGTACGTCAGGGCGGATGCCGTGTGGAAGGCGAGGTTGCCCATCCCGAGCAGCACCTCGGTGATCCCGATCAGCGGCAGCTCAAAGAAGTAGAACGTCGCGTCGCCGATGATCCAGCCGTGCAACAGGAGGTGACCGTGCAGCAGGTCCCACGCCTGCAATACATTGTTCGCCCCGTCCGAATCCACCCGCGAACCTAGCGAGATCCGCAGGAAGAATGCGAACAGCGCCAGGCCACTGCCGGCCCACGCCGCCGCCGCCCACCAGCGGCGCGCGGCGCTGTGCGTGCCGCGATCTTCCTGGCGGGCGGGTAGCTCAAGATCGTTAGCGGGAGGCGCTGCGTCCTGCGTAGCCGCCAATTCAGGCCCACCTGGGTACTTTTCGCCCGGATGCATACCAGGACATTACTAGTGCCGCAGCAGGTTACGTCGGCCGTGGCGCGCTGGCTGGCACTTTGGTGCCCCGGTGCCGGCTGGAAGATTCCACCCGACCTGTCCACTTTCGTGTGACGCCTGAGAGCGGGCTGGCCGCCTAGCGTGACAGTACGCGCTCGGATCCCAGACCCGAATGACCGCTGCTCCATACGGAGGTACGCCCATGTGTCCCCATCTACCCCCGTGCCCGCCGGCCGACCGACCAGACCGTGCCGCCGCCCGCACCGTGGCCTCTCATCCCGAGCAAGGATGGAGCCTGCTCTGCAACGGCGTCATCGTGTTCGACGACCTGGGGGAGATCCTGCCCTGGGGCCGGGTCACTCCCCCTCCGCACCGCACGGCGAGCTCCCGGCTTCCCGCGGCGGCGTGACAGGTCCGGCCGGAGGAACCTGCCCGCATGCCGGACCTTCGTTACCTTCGGCCCACAGACCTGCCCAGCATCGATGACATCAGTGCCCGCGGCAAGTCCTATCGGATAAGGAGGCCTCACATGAAACAGATCCACAAGGCACAGATCCACAAGGGCAAGCGCCATCGCAGATCGGCCGGCGGCCGGCCAGAACCGCTGGCCGCCGACCCGCGCGATCCGGACATCGTGCACGCCCACCGGATCGCGCGTCGCAGCAGCCGTCCGGGTGCCGGGCGGGTGCGGTCCGGCAGCCATAACCCCGCCGCGCCGGTCCCCGGACGGTAGCAGATCATGGCCAGCTCCCTGACCTTGCTGACCACGCGGGCAAAGGCACTGGCTGACCCGCTGCCGTGCCACCGCGAGAACCCGCAGCTGTGGTTCTCGGACCTGCCGGCCGACCTGCAGCTCGCCAAGGCGTACTGCCAGCCCTGCCCGATGCTCCGGGCCTGCCTGGCCGGCGCGGTCGAACGAGGTGAACCCCACGGGGTCTGGGGCGGCGAGATCTTCGCCCGCGGCGCGATCATCGCGGAGAAAAGGGCGCGTGGCCGGCCACCCAGAGGAGCAGGGCCAGGCGCCCGGGGCGGGGACCGTAGCAGCCGGCCCGTTCGGGATTAATAACGGGCAGTGTCGCTCGTCGTCAGGGGATCAGGCCCAGCTCGCGCGCCCGGGCGACGGCCTCGGTGCGGTTGGCCGCGCCGAGCTTGCCCAGAACGTGGCTGACGTGCTTCTTTCTCCGGCCATCCACTGCCGCGGCCGGTTTGCCTCCTGCCTTCCTAGTGCCGTTCAGCCGCAACAGTGGCGGCCGCCCCCCGAGACCACCTTGGTGTTCAGTGCCCGCCCGGAAGATTCCACCCGAACGGCACCTTCGGGTGACGTCACGCCCCTGTGCTGCTCGTAACGTGCACATCACGGAACCCGATGGAAGGACGGTACAGATGGCCGGACTGCTTCCCGGACGCTCGCCAGCCCGCGCGAGGCAACGCCGGCCGTCACGGTGCGTGCGGGCGTGAGCGGCCCGGTGGGGTCAGCGCGCTATGAGATCCGCGTCGAGGGTGTCCTCGACCAGCATTGGACGGCCTGGTTCGAGGGCTTGCAGATCGGCAGTGACCACAGCCAGACGGTCATCTCCGGGCCGGTAGCCGATCAGGCCGCCCTGTACGGGCTGCTGAACCGGCTCCGCGACCTCGGCCTGGTCCTGATCTCCGTCCGCCGGCTCGATCCCGAATGACCCACCGCTCCCTTACAAAGATCAAGTTCCGCCAGGAATTAACCACGAAGGCAGGCGGAGTGTTTGGTGATAAGGGATTCGTCGCGACTGATTACATCACCAACCCCTATCCGCAAGCCAGAATGCCGTGAGCTATTGCAATGGGAACACGAGTGGAACAATCAGGCGGTCGCTGAAGACCTTCAAGTCATCGTTCAGAGCCGCAACCGGACTCTACTTCTTCAAGAAGCGTTTTGCATAACCCTCATGAGATCGGTCCACGAGTCGGACATCACGAGCTGCTGAGTCAGGTCACCTTCCCTGAAATGCGGGCACTGCGGGCACCGTGCGGTTGCCTCGGTTGTCACATTTGCATGGGCGCGCCGGCGATACCGATGTTGTGGTGGACGTCGACCCACCAGGTCCACACGTCCTCATGCAGCGGTCCGGTGACCCAGCCCAGGAGATGACCGTCATCCTGTGTCCAGGCGAAGTTTTGCTGCGCGTTGTTGAAAACGCAGAACACCCGGCCTGCCGCTTGGGCGTCGGTCACCATTCCCGTGCTCATCTGCTTGACGGAATAGGTCTTCGGGTGCTGGAAATTGTGATTCCAGCCAACCTCGCCAGAGGTCTGATTAACTTCACAATCGTTGATGTTCTGCTGGAAGTGACCGGAGTTCAGCGACTCGACCTTGGCGGTGTAAGCGGCGTATAGGGCGGCCAACGACGGATAGGTCTGGAAGACAACTCCGCTGATCCCGGGCGCAGGGGCTGTGCAGGTCACCTTGGTGGTGCTGTTCTGCTTGCAGGTCGCAGGCGGCAGCATGCCTTTGGCCTCTCCGCTTTGGTTCGTGAGGGTCAGCGCTTTCATCAGCGCGCTAGGGGGCTTGGGTTTCGGTTTGGCGGTCATCGATGACATGGCCATGGGGTGCCCACCGGCCCCAGACCCGCCGCTTACCAGCGACCAGGTGCCTAGGCCCGCGGCGATCAAGATCAGCGCGGTCAGGGCCGCTATCCAACGCGGCCGGGTGAACCAGTGCCGCGCTCCGCCCGAGTAGCCTGCGGGACGCTGTGGGCCGCGGTGGTCGCCACCCCCGCCGGGTGGTGCATCGCCTTCCTTTCGGTGCGAGGAGATCGTGTCACCCGACCCCCGTCCGGTCCCAGACCCGACAGTGACCTCGTCGGTACGCGTGTCAGGCAGCCCGTTTGCAGGGCTCCCGGTGGCCCCGCCAGCCGGCGGCGTGGCCGTGAGGTTGCCGAGGACGCCGAGCATGCGCGGATCGACCGCGAGGTTACCAAGAGCGGCGCGCATGGCTTCCACGAACTCACGGCAGCTTCCGTAACGGCCGCCGGGCTGCTTAGCCAGCACCCGGGAGAAGACCTCATCTACGGCTGGTGGCAGGTCAGGACGCAAGGCCGTAGGCCTCGTAGGGCTCTCCTCCATGTGGGCCCAAAGGACCGCGGCATTTAGGTCCTTTTCAAAAGGCACCCGGCCGGTCAGGCACTCATACATTACGCAGCCCAATGAGTACTGATCGGCGAGGCCGGTGACCGAGATACCCTGGATCTGCTCGGGAGCTACGTAGTCGAGCGTGCCCAAAAACTCCCCAGTCGAGGTAAGCCCGCTGCGGGACATGGCATGTTTGGCGATCCCGAAGTCAGTTAGGTACAGATGATCAGGATCATCGTCTTCGCCGCCCCGCTCGATTAGCAGGTTCCCCGGCTTGACGTCCCGGTGCACCAGCCCTTTGCGGTGTGCGGTATCAAGCGCCCGCGCGGCCTGGCCGAGCAGGAACACGGCAGCAGATGGGAGGATACGGCCCCGCTTCTTGATCATCTGCCGCAGGTCGGTTCCTGAAACGTACCGCATCGCGATGTACAGCAGGCCTTCGCTGGACCCGGTGTCATATATCGGGATGACGTTCGGGTGATTCAGCGAGGCGGCGATTCGTGATTCCTCCAGGAATCGGGTACGGAAATTGTCGTCGGTGGCCAGCTCCGGCGCGAGCACCTTCAATGCGATGTCGCTACTCAAACGCGGATTTTCCGCTTGGTACACCATGCTCATCCCGCCGCGGCCAAGGACTGCACGCAGACGATAACCTACGAACTCCTCGCCGACCAAAGGCAGCACACGCATCACGCGCTCCTCCCCGCGATCGCCCCTCCGCGATCGCCACCCCCCGCTGGGGCAAAGCCACCAGCGACCTGTCGGTCCTCCCATCGAAAGACTTACAGACAGTGAACTGATACAAACGCCAGCAGTCAATGGTATGCCCGAAATTGCGAGCTAAGTAGGCGTCCGACCACATTCCGATGATGGTGCGCCACGCCGGGGCCCGGCCCTCCCGCCGATGAAGGGAACTGGGCCGGGATGAGCATTGGCCGCCGTATAGCCGCCCTGTTCCGGGTGAAGGCGAAAGCCATGAGGGTACGGCCACCGCTGCCGGCCACCACGGACCCAAGAGCCGGGTGAGCGTCGTCACCCTCTCGTGCTGGGCTCGCTGCCATGAGCCTCACCGCGCCAGGATCTCTCCCCAGGTATGACATTCCCGGTTGACCAGGATCAACGAGCCGGAAGGGGCACAGTGATGTACTTCTGGCCTTCCTGGGTCTGGATCGAGTCGATAGCAATCACGGCGGAACCGGACGGGACCAGCGTGGTTATGTCGTGACTCCCGCCTCCGATCAGGCTGCTGACCGGTGTCTGCGTCCAGCTGGTCCCGTTGGCCGAGGTCCATACCGCGGCGTCTCGCTTCCCCGCCGCGCCGAACTGGCCTGCGGCGGTGAAGCCGCCAGTGCGGGCCGTCAGCGCGGTGACGGCGGTGTCGGGTCCGGCCGAGATGAACCGCACCTGCTGCCAGTTCGTCCCGCCGTCGGTGGACAGCTCCGCCAGCGGCACGGTGCCGGCCGCCGTCGTCTGCTGGCCCAAGGCGACGACATGGTTACCGTTGACCGCTACGTGCTGTAGCACGCCGGTAGCGCCGGCTGACAACGGCAGCTCTACCGTCGTCCAGGCCCGGCCGTTGGTGGTGACCCACAGCGCGGGCTGGTCGTTGTGTGAGCCGACCGATACGAAGCCTTTCGGGCCCGCCGCGACCGCAAGCACCTGGCTGGAGCCGGTGTTGTCGTTTACGTCATGCGCCTTGGTCCAGCTGGTCAGATTCGGCGACCAGAAGACGTCGGGCAGGCCCGCACCGTCCGACTCGACCAGCTTGCCGGCAATCACGTAGCCCGCCGGGCCCGAGGCCGTGGCGACCGCGGCCACGCCCGCCAGATCCTGCTGGATGCTCCCGTCGGCAGGCTGCCAGTTGATGCCGTCGGTTGAGGTGAGGATGACGGGTCCCGGCGTTCCGGCGGCTATCCACGCAGCCGATCCGTGGCTCACACTGGACAGCGCGGCCAGGCCCGGCGGGCCGGAGACCACAGACAGCTGGGAGACCAGAGCCCAGGACGATCCGTTCGATGCTCTCCGCCACACGGCCGGGTATCCGTTCGCGCTGCCCACCGCGATCTGCTCACCGCCGGCAACCGCGGTGCTGTTCACGGCGACCTCGGGAATGAGGCCACCCGGGATGCTTGATAGCGATACCGAACGTACGTTTCCTGCCGCGTTAGCTTTGAGGAAGACGGGCTGCTGGCTGATCCGGCTGCCGTTCGTGGGCCCGGCGGCGACGACAGTGCCGTGCGACCCGACCGCGGCGATGGGGGTCGGCCCGCTTGAAGTGTCGCCAAGCGACCCGGTCGGCAGCCAGGTGGTGCCGGTGCCAGTACTGGTATAGGCCACGTATACGTTCTGGCTGATGACGGTCCCGGTCACGACGAAGCCGTCGCTGCCGCCCTTCACCACCCCGGGGCGCCACCCCCCGGCCTGGTCGATGATGCCCGAGAACTGCCACGCCTGCCCGTTCGGGGAGAAATAAGCCACGCCGTCGGGGCTGCCGCTCGCAGTTTCACCCGGGCGGACCGCGATCAGGCCAGACCCGTCGTAGCTCAGGCCGCTGATCTGGTTCTGGGCACCGTGATCGACGGGGACCGTCACCGGCGTCCACGCCGATCCGCCGTCGGTGCTCAGCCACAGGGACCCGCCGTCGGATATCACCGTGTCATTCCCGCGCGAGGTGGCGTACTGGATGGTCTGCGGGGTTGGGCCGGACGCCGTCAGGCCCAGTTGCGTAGCCGTGCTCCGCTGCCAGTTGATGCCGTCGTGTGAGACCCAGATCACCGCCTCGTTCCCGCCACCGCTCGCGTTGCCCTGGCCAGCGGCCACGAACCCGTTGGCGGTACTGGTAAGTACCAAGACCTGGTCCCCGGGCAGCTGCGGAGTGATCCCGTGCGCGGCCGCGAGCGTCCACGACAGGCCATTCTGGCTTGTCCAGATCGCCTGCGGGCCTTCGGCCATCCATCCGCCCGGGCCGCCTGCTATCCGGGTGGCCACGTCCCCTAGCGGCGGCTGGCCACCGTCCGGCGTGTGCACCGGGGCGAGGTGCCAGTTGGTGCCGCCGTCGGACGATGCGAAGAACTGCTGGCGGACCAGGCCGTCGCTGGTCTGCGAACCCGTCGTGACCATCGTGTTGCCTGAATCGACGATGCGGTCGATTGTCTGGAACACGCCACGCTGCAGCTGCCCGGGATAGGTGGGGAGGGTGGCCGTAGCGGGCACGTTCTGGTTCGCTGCGGGCGAGCCGACTTTCGCGTGGTGAGGTGTCAGCAGCGCGATGGACAGGATTGCGGCCGCCACGACCACCAGGGCTGCCCCGCCCATCGTGGCCGTGCGACGGCTGGCCGGGCCCCTTCTGGCACTAGGCGGTCTAGGTCCGGAGGGTCCAGCGCCCGGCGGTGCGGGCTGGAGCAGAACAGATCCCTTCGCCACTGGCTGGCTGATACGGGTCACCGGCGGCTGGCTGAGGTGGGTCGCCGCCGACTGGCTAGGAAGGGGCCCTTTCAGCCACGTCAGGGACAGCACCGTCTCGGTCGGAGAGTCGCCAATGCCTCCTGGCTGGATATTTGTGCTCGGCAGCGCCGATAGGTTCGTCAGCCGGTCAAGAAGCTCGTGCGCCGCAGGCCGGTACTGCGGCTCTTTGGCCATGGCGGCTTTCACCAGAGGCTCTAGCGACTCCGGCAGCCCGGCGATGTCGGGCTCGCAGTTCACGACCCGGTACAAGACGGCTCCGGTCGGCCCGCTGCCGAACGGATCTTCCCCGGTGGCCGCGTACCCGATCGTCGCCCCCCAGACGAAGATGTCAGCTGCCGGGCCGGGTCGCCCCCGCCCTTCCACTTGCTCCGGCGCCATGTATCCCGCCGAGCCGACCCACACGCCTGCCTTGGTGAGGACGGTCCCATCCAGCTTCTGGGCGATCCCGAAGTCGATGACCTTCGGGCCGCTTCGGGTCATGATCACATTGGGGGGCTTGAGGTCCCTGTGCACGATTCTGGCCGCGTGGATCACGGTCAGCGCCTCCGCCAGACCGGTCGCGAGGCCGTACAGCATGTCGGCGCTGAGCGGCCCGTGCTCCTTGACGTACTCGGCCAGCGTCGGGCCGTCGGCGTATTCGGTAACCATGAACGGCCTGGGCGAATCGGTGTCGGCCTCGAGCACCCGCACTGTGCAGTCGCCCCTGATCCGCGTCAGCGAGGACACCTCGGCGCCGAACCGCCTGCGGAAATCCGGATCATCAGCCAGCTCCGGGCGCAGCACCTTTACCGCGACCAGGCTGCCGTCCTCGGCCACGCCCAGATACACCACGCCCATGCCGCCCGAGCCCAGCCTGGCGGTCAGCCGGTAGCGTCCGATCCGGGCAGGATCGTTTTCCCGAAGACGTGTGCGGGCCAAAGGAAGTCCCTCCCCCTAAACTAATGGTCCCGCCTCGAGGACTGGTGCACAACACTTTTCAGACGAACTATTTCTGACGGTCTTGCTGTGGCGCCAAGCCCCGCAAATGCTCATTTCTGCCGGCCATCGGACTGTATACAAAAAGCTGTACCCAAGCATGCAGACAGAGTTCTATTGCCGCGAGTAGTCCTGGATTTACGAACAGTGCGGACGCCCTGCCGGCGAGGCCCTGGCGACCAGTTTTGTTGGCTGGCGGCAGATCAAAATGACGGTCTACTGGCTTTGGCCGGCAGTGATCGACCTGATCTCGGTCACGGTAACACCGGATGGGCTAGCGCGGTGATCTCACCCAGTCCGCCTCCGCTGAAGCCATTGACCTGAGGTGGCGACCAGGTCGTCCCGTCGGCTGACGTCATCATGTACTGGCCCGACGGCGAGCAGGCCTGCGGCGAAATCGTCGCGGACCAGCGCCATCTTCCACCACCGCGGGGCTGGCGCCACGACATCGGCCGGCTGGGCGGCCCGACCGTCCGTTTTCGCGCACTCGGCTTTGCCGGGACAATCGATGTATGGTGGCTGCCGCCCATATAAGCCAGCAGTCACAGCGATATCTTCCGCAGACTTAATGACCGCCGCCCGCAGCTTCCCCCATGGAATTTTTATCTGAAACGACCGTGCCATCACCATCCGGGCCGCCGGTCTTTTTTCTGCCGCTCCGCGACCGGCCGCCGTGACCGGCGCTGTAGCGCGAAAACACAATTTAAGTCCGCATCAACCCCTTTTCGGGCCGGGGTTCGGGCACTACGATCGGAGTCGTAGCGTGCCCTGTCATGTGCGCAGGGGGGGAGCGAGCTATGGCGCAAGACGCCTCTGCAGATGAGGCACTCAACGCAACGGTAGTCCACGGCCAGAATCCAGTACAGCGGACTGACGGCGGTGACCTGACCGAGGAACTTGTGGCGTCTGACTCGTGGACAGACGCCATGGTCGGGGCGGCGGGGATTCCCGTGGTGGACGTTCCCCTTGTGACGGTAGGCGGTGGCATAGGGAGCTTCGTCACCGTCGACTATCTGCGGATCGCCGGGGTTTCGACCGACCGGATCAGGGTCCTGTCGGACCTAGACCTGCCGTGGCAGACATATGAGTACCTGACCCGTGTTTCGCAGATTCCGCGGTCGGAACGCATCCGCTCCGACTCCGCGTCGCGGCCGGACAATATCTGGGGCTTTCCCTCTTACGCGCTGGCGGAGGCGGTCCGCGGGCGGACCCTGAAGCCCCTGCAGCAGGTGCTGGTCGAGCCGATCTGGGCCGACTACTACACCCCGCGTGCCGGCCAGGTATTCGCAGGGCTGGAGCGTGAGGCGAAACGGATCAGCTACCTGGACATGCTGGTTAAGGGCCAGGTCCGGATGGTACGCCGCCGCCGGGGCGGCGGATACTTCACGATTCTGACGCCTCCGGACGCAAAGCCGACCCGCCGCGTCGCTTACCGTTCGCAGTTCGTGCACGTAGCGGTCGGGTACCCGGGATTGAAGTTCCTTCCGGATCTCCAGAGCTTCCGGACCGAGAATCAGGACTTCTACCACGTGGTCAGCGCCTACGAAGATCACGAACACGTCTATGACCGGCTGCGCGCGAAGCGCGGGGTTGTGCTGATTCGCGGCGGCGGCATCGTTGCCTCGCGGGTGCTGCAGCGCTTGATGGACGACCGCGCCAAGTATCAGTTGTCCACCGAGATCATGCACCTGTTCCGCACTTATGTGTCTGGCTCGCACGGGCCGGGCCCGTGGATGCGGCGCAAGGGCGGCAACGGGTTCGCCTACCAGGGATTTAACTACCCGAAGTCGGTGTGGGGCGGGCAACTGAAGGCGAAAATCCGCCGCCTTGAGGGTGAGCAGCGGGCGACAGAGTACAAGCTGATGGGCGGGACCAACACGCCGTTCCGGCGGCGCTGGCAGCAGCAGATGAACGAAGGCAGGGCCGCCGACTGGTACCGTGTGCTCGCCGGCACCGTCGAGCAGATGAAAGTGCGCGAAGACGGGATGGTCCTCAGTCAGGTCAAGACTGAGCAAGGCTCCGTTGAGATCGCGGCTGACTTCGTCATCGACTGCACCGGCCTTGAAGCTGACATCTCCGAGCACCGGGTGCTGGAGGACCTCATCGAGCATTCCGGTGCCGGGCGCAACCCGATCGGTCGCCTTGATGTCGAGCGCACCTTCGAACTGCGGGGTACAGGCAGTGGAGCTGGAGTTATCTACGCATCGGGAGCCAGCACCCTGGGTGGCTACTTCCCCGGCGTGGACACGTTCCTCGGCTTGCAGATAGCCGCGCAGGAGATCACCGACGACCTAGCCCGCCGCGGATTCTGCCGGAGGATCGGACCGGGCCGTTCCGTTCAGCAGTGGCTGCGCTGGGCAAGGTGCCGGCAACCGTAACTGTTCACCCGAAATGCCCGTACATCGACAGGAACAGGTGGTGGCATGGTTCCCACCTTGAATGGCCGGATACAGACCCGGCTGTTTCTGCTAGCTGTAATCGGCGGCCTGGTTACGCTGGTGATCGTCCCGGCCTTGCCGGGCAGCGCGCCGCTCGGCGATAAGTACCGGGACGGCTTCCTGGTCCTCGCCACCGTCGCGGTACTGGGCGTGTCCTGGGAGCTTCTCTACCATTTCCTGATGCAATGGCGCTGGGAGAAAGACTGGCCCACATTGTTCGGGCTGGTGACATCGGTCCCAGAAGGTTTGCTGATCTGGCTACTGCTGATCGTCGGCGCCGTACCAGGCATCGTGGGCACCGTTGGCGGGGCTGCCTTCACCATCCAGTTCGCCTTGATCTGGCTGGCGGTATGGCTCGTGGCCAACGGGCCGATGCGGGTCCCGTTCATCCGGTGGCGGTTCCAGGGCGGGAGGCTGTTGTGAGTGGCCACGGCGTCTTGCCTGGCCTCTGGCCGATCCAGGGGGACGGAGTGCTGGCTCGGCAACGAGATCTGGTGCTGCTGGTGCATCCCGTCGGGGGGCCCCTTGCGGACAGGCTGCTGGACCTGCTGGCTGACGCGGCCCGGGCCGACGAGGGTGGCCGCCATTTCACTGAGCGGGTCTCGGCGGCGTTTGACTCTGACGCGGCCGAGGCGGATACGGCACGTAATAAACCTAGTCCTGCCGCCGTCGCATTCGGGCCAGATGGTGCAGGAACGGCCATCGCTCTCTACGGCACCGCATGGGCGGAAGTCGCTACCGCCTATGGGGTGCAGCGGCTGACGGCCGGGGAGCCTTACGGTCGGCTGCGGTGCGTCTTGCCGTCCAAAGCGATCACCATCCGGGCGGGCGCACACGAGGGTGACGCCGATGCCGGCACCGACCCTTACCTACGCATAGCTGACGGCATCGTCCGGGCGGTCGCCCTGGTCTACTCTCCCGAGGATGCAGCCGGAGCGAAGGCGGCCGAACGGGACGAGCGAGCAGTTCCCGGCCGCGCGGCCGCGGCGGAGGCGGCTGACCTGGGCGAGCCGGTGACCCCCGACACCGGCAGCCGCCCCTCCCATGCTGCCGTAGCGAGCGACTTCACTTCGGTATCGTTCGTCGGGGGCCAGGCAGACGGCGACGTGCCTCAGCGTGAGCCGCTGCCGCTCGGCCCAGAACCGCCGGACGAGAAGCACCCAGGCAGCGCGGAAACCAAGCCCCCGCATGTAACTGGCGTGTACTGCAAGAACGGGCACTTCGATGACCCGGAGGCGCGCTACTGCGCCGTGTGCGGCATCGGGATGGCGCAGCGGACTAAGGCGCGACGGAAAGGCAAGCGCCCGCCGCTCGGAGTGCTCATCCTCAACGACGGCTCCGTGTTCGAGCTTGACACCGACTATGTGATAGGCCGGGAACCGTCCCTTCACACCTCGGTGGCTGACGGCAGCGCCAGGCCCCTGCGGCTTGCCGACACTGAAGGAGTGGTGTCCCGGATTCACGCCCGGGTGGAGCTCGACGGCTGGCAGGTCTATATTTCCGACCTCAATTCGGCGAATGGCACCCAGATCCTCCTGCCCGGGGAAACAGACGGCACGCTGCTGGTCGCCGGAGTCCGGACCCCCATCGTCGCGGGCACCGAGGTTCGCCTGGGACCCGATCACGGGTTCCGATACGACTCACATCGTCACCGATGAATCACGCGGCCGAGCCGGGAGGAGCACGATGAGCCTCAGCAATGTCCAGTTGCTGCTGGCGGACGTGGCGATAGTCATCATCCTGGCCAGGCTGCTTGGTGCGGCCGCTAGAAGGATCGGTCAGCCGCCGGTGCTGGGTGAGATCCTCGTCGGGATCTTGCTCGGACCCACGTTCTTTCACGCCCGGATCACGAACACGCTGTTCCCCGAGAGCCTGATCTCCCCGCTGACCGCGCTGGCCGACATCGGCCTCGTCCTATTCATGTTCGTGGTCGGATACGAAGTGGACCTGCGCCTTATCCGGGGCCGCGAGCAGGCGGCCTTCAGCGTGTCCATCGGCTCGGTTATCCTGCCCCTGGGGCTCGGCTCGGGGCTGGGCGTGTGGCTGGCCCATCGCAGCCACGTGCATGACGTCACCACCTTCGCGCTGTTCATCGGCACGGCGATGGCGGCCACCGCGTTCCCCGTCCTCGCCCGCATCCTCACCGACCGTGGCCTGCACCGTACCCGCATCGGCGGGCTCGCGCTGGCCAGCGCCGCGGTCGCGGACGTGCTCGCCTGGGCGCTGCTGGCCGTGGTGGTCGGTCTCGCCGGGACCAGCCAGCCGTGGAAGGTGCTGCTCGCCATCCCCTACGCCGCCGTGATGTTCCTGCTCGTCCGGCCGCTGCTGCGCCGGCTTTCCGGCTTCTACCAGAAGGCGGGCAGGCTCACCCCGAACGTCCTGGCCACCGTGCTGGCCGGGCTCCTGCTGTCCGCCTACGCCACCAACTGGATGGGCCTGCACTTTATCTTCGGCGCGTTCCTGTTCGGCGTCGTCATGCCGCGCGAGAACGTCCTGGCGCTGCGCGAGGAAATCCTCCAGCGCCTGGAGCAGATCAGCGTCCTGGTGCTGCTCCCGCTGTATTTCGTCGTGTCCGGGCTCAGCATCAACCTGTCCACCATCGGGAGCTCTGGGCTTGAGGACCTCGGCGCGATCCTGGTTGTGGCCATCGTCGGGAAGCTGGTCGGTGCCTGGGGCGGTGCCCAGCTCGCCGGGATCCGCGGCCGCAACGCCGGCGTGATGGCCACGCTGATGAACACCCGGGGCCTGACCGAAATCGTCATCCTCGGGGTCGGCCTCCAGCTGCACATTCTCAATAAGTCGCTGTACTCCCTGATGGTCGTCATGGCCCTGGTCACCACCGCGATGAGCGGGCCGCTGCTGAAGCTCATCTACCCGGACCGGGTGATGGAGCATGACATTGCCGCTGCGGACCGGGCTCAGCTCGCCGGCGGTCCATCACACCGGATCCTCGTGCTCGTCGACCGGCCGGAGACCGCAGGACCGCTCCTGGACATTGGGGCCGACCTGGCCGCCACGCGACCCGGCAGTGAACTAGCGCTGGCCCACCTCATGTCGCTCCGTCCCGAGAGCCGGCTGGAGGTTGGCACGGGTTTTGGCGCCGAGCTGGCGCAGATGACCGTTGTCATGGGACAGCTGCACGATCTTGCCGAGCGAGCAGCGGCACGCGGTGCCCCTGCCCTGGTGTTCTCGCGTTTCAGCGACGATATCCCCGCCGAGCTGCCGGGATACGTGGCTGCCGCCGAGCCCGATACCGTTGTCTTCCGCTCTGGCGGCGTCGCGGACGAGGCTCTGCGAGCCGACGACACCACTCGTCTGGTCACCGCCCGCACGCCCTGGCCGCAGCAGCCGAGCGCGGTAGCCGTCGACTCCGGGCACGGTTCGAACGCCACGGCGGCCCTGGACGTCGCCGCCCAGCTTGCGGCGTCCAGGCAGCTGGAGCTCGTCATCGTCGGAGCGGACGGCCGGCGGACCCGCGCCGTCGTGGCCGAGCTGCACCGGAAGGGCCTTTCCGTGACCAGCGGTCCGCCGCCGGAGGGCTCTTTGCGTGTCGCGGGCGAGGACGATGCCGCCGCTCTCGCCGGCGGAGTGAACCTGACCGTGCGGGCCTGCAGTAGCGGGGATCTCGATGAGGAAGTTGGCACCTCGGTCTCCGCGCTGCAGGCAGGAAGGCAGCAATGATCATGACAGACGAACGCGACGGCATCGCCGACTATAAGTTCATCCGGCGGCTTGGAACCGGCGGCCACGGAGTGTTCTATCTCGCGCACCCCCCGAAACGGCTGCCGGTCGATGCGGAGTTCGTGGCCGTGAAGGTGCTGTCGGGCGGCAGCAGCGAGGATGTCTTCCGGTGGGCGGCTCGCGAGCTTGGGGCATTCGCTGCGGTCAGCTCGCCGTACCTGGTCAGCCTGTATGACGCCGGTCAGCATCGCGAGGAGCTTTACTACTCGATGGAGTATCTGCCTGGCGGCTCGCTGGCCATGCCCGCCCAGGCCCCTGACCGGGACACGGCCTTGACCGCAGTGGTCCACGCGGCCCGTGCGGCCCATGCACTGCACGAAGCCGGCATCGCCCACCGCGATATCAAGCCCGGGAATGTCCTGCTGCATCCGGGTGGAGCCAAGCTGAGTGACTTGGGCCTCAGCCATGTGCTCTCACCAGGTATCACCATCACCAGGATGGGACCAGCGCGCGACATCGGATACCTCGATCCATGCCTGCTCCGCGGCGGGCGCCCGTCGCGGGCTAGCGACGTGTTCTCACTCGGTGCGACCTTGCATTATGCCCTGACCGGTGAAGGGCTTTACGGGCCACTCCCCCCGGACGACCCGATCATGGCCATGCGCCGTGTCGCGTCCCACCCGCCGGTCATTGCCGCCGGACTCGACCCGGGCGCCCGAGAGATCATCGCCTGGGCCATCGCCGCCGATCCTGCCGAGCGGCCAGCGACCGCACTGGAGCTCGCCGAGCGGATTCTGGCGATCAGCCGGGAACCACTCCGGGCGTCCGGCGAGGCCTCGTGAGATCACCATAGGCATTGTCGTTGCCACCTGGCTTGTCACTGGACCCGGGAGATCCGCCTCGAAATCGAGCTTCCAGGGAACTCGGCCGACTGCTGGGAAGCGCACAGGCGAGGCTCAGGGCACGCAGCACTGCTCGTTCGGTAAATATCTTCGGAACGGGCGCTGGTATCACGCCCGCCCCGCCTCGCTCCGTCAGGCGTGCCAGTGCGCCGCTGTCAGCTGGGTCGCGGCCCGGCGGTCGCTGGCCCCGGCGCCTTTGAGCAGGGCGAAGAGGAGGACCAGCATTCCCGGGACCAAAGTCATGCCGCTGGGCAGCACGATACCGACGACCATGAGCAGCGCGCCGGTAGCGGCGAGCACGGGCCGCCAGCGGGTCCGCACCGTGCGCACGAGCCGCGTGGTGCCGATGACCGTGAGCAGCGCGCCGGTACGGAGCCACCAGCGGATCCGCCTGGGGCGTGCGAGCCTCGAAGCACCGAAATTACCGGCCGGGACGGACGGGCTCCATATGACAAGGTTCCGGCGATGCGATCGCAGTCTCATCGCAGCCTCCTAACCCACGGAAAGGCTGCAGCGCCATCCACAACGCTGCTCTGCGTGTTCCGATTCTACGCTTCTCGGCTCTTAAGGAGTGGTTGGCCGGTGCTGTTGCTGTCACCGTTGCTGTCAGCTCAGAACAAGCCGTCCGGCGGCAGGAAGGCCGGACTGGCCTTCTGGTATAGAGGTGTCGTGGAGTTCGGTGCCCACCTGCCGCTGATGGACTTCGGCGGTCATCCCTTTACGCTTGATCACTTGCTTCGGTACGCCAGGACGGCGGAGCAACTGGGCTTTGACATGCTGTGCGCCAACGACCACCTGGTTTTCGCGGTCCCGTGGCTAGACGGGCCCACGGCGCTTGCCACAGTCATCGAAGCCTCCGGCCAGATGACCTTGGCGACCACCGTGGCGCTGGTGGCGGTGCGCGGGCCGGTTCCGGTGGCCAAAGCCCTGGCCGCGATCGACCGGCTGTCGGGTGGCCGCCTGCTGGTCGCGGCGGGCCCGGGTTCCTCCCCGGGCGATTACCACAGTGTCGGCATCGAGTTCGGGCAACGGTGGGCACGCCTGGACGAGGCGGTCCGCACCCTGCGTGTGCTGTGGGGCAAAGACCCGGAGCCGTTCACCGGGCGGTTCTACTCCACTGACGGGATCGATCTGCGTCCCCTGCCGGTGCAGGCCGGGGGTCCGCCGATCTGGATCGGCAGCTGGGGCTCCGAAGCCGGGTTGCGGCGGGTCGCCCGTCTCGGGGATGGATGGCTGGCATCGGCCTACAACACCACACCGGCGTCGTTCGCTGAGGCGCTTTCCCGCTTGGACGGCTACCTTGCCGACCACGGCAAGGACCCAGAGACCTTTCCGAATGGTCTGGCCACGATGTGGTTTTACATCACGGAGAATCGCTCCGAAGCCGATTACATTTTCCGGCACCGGGTCGTCCCTGCGATCAACCGTCCCGAGAGCCTGCTGCGGGAGCGTCTGCCAATCGGCCCCTCCGGGTCCTTCGCCGACCTGCTGGCTGCATTTAAGGAGGCAGGGCTGCGGCGCGTGCTGATGTGGCCGGTCGCTGACGAAGCCCACCAGCTTGAGCTCTTCTGTGACAAGGTGGCGTCCGCCGTCTAGCTGGGAGGGATTCGAACCCTCCCGCCTGCTGATCCGTAGTGATCTACAGCCATGCTCGCTACGTGCCCATTTTGGTAATGATCTGCGGAAATACTGGTCAATGATGCGCAGTGCGCGGCGTCGAGCGTCGTTGTGAGGTCAAAACAAGGCCAGCTAGGCCCCTGCTATCAACCAGAGGTTGGCGGCTGATCAAGTGTCAAGACAGGGTTGACGTCAGGCCGTCTGTTCTGCTTTCTTTGCCTAATCTCGCAAGAGGTGAGCGATGCCCGCGGCGATTGCTGCCGCCACCGTCAGCCCGAGCCAGAACAAGATCAGGATGGAGAATGGCATTATGGGGTTCACGGTGACCTTCCTTCCCTTCTCTCCAGCTGTGCGGCATGCGGCGTCCTAGCCACCACCGGAACTGACTGCCACGCTACACTCCGTGCCGCTCGCCTATCGGGCCTGGCCTCTGCCTGGCCCTCGCCGTCAGGCCCGCTGGGCTGGCAGCTCCAGGGGCAACCGCGCGCCGCAGGCGCGTCCCGCGTAGCGGGATGCGAAACACCGTTGAGGCTGGGGGGCCAGCCCAGACAATGCGCGGCTTTCCGTTCCCGTGACTGTGACATGCTCCCGGCTGCTAACGCACGTAGTGCCTGGGCTCTAGTAGCAGCCGGATGACCGTGTCGGTGAACCAGGCACGGAACCGCGTCGGCGTCCATTTTCGCTGGCCAGTCAGCCGGGTGAATACGGCCGGGTCCATCAGCAGCCACACGGTGTCGATGGCCTCGTCCCGGTTGATGCCGTGGCGGAGCGAGGACCGGACTGTGAGCTCGTCGACCAGCCAGGCGGCCATGATCCCGCGCTGGCGAGTCAGCTGCGCGGCGACCTCGGCGATGCCGGAGTCCAGACGGGCGGCATCAAGCGCGGCCAGCACGAGCCCGGCCGCCCTCTGCGCGGACGCTGTGAGCGTTCCTGCGAACTCGGCGGCGACCCCGGTGGCGTCTGAAGCGGCCCGCGCTCGTGCCGCCCAGGCCCGCTCCAGCATGGGGACTGGCGCCTCGTCGCCCGCGATCGCGGCGTCGATGACCGCCTTTAGCAGCCGCGCTTTGGTCCCGAACGCAGCCTCCACGGTCGGCACGGCCACGCCCGCCTCCGCCGCGATGTCCCGCACCGTCGCGCCAGCATAGCCGCGGTCCAGGAACTGAGCCGCAGCGGCGGCACAGATCCTTGACCGGGTCTGCCGCGCCTGCTCCTCCCGGTGCGGTGACCGGTATGGCCGCCGGCCGCCGCCGGACTCCCTCGGCTCCCGGCTGGCAGATCCAGCGGCCTGTTCCATAATTAGATATGGTAAAGCCATATCGGAATCTGCACACGCAGGAGGCACCATGACAGAGAACAGCACGTCATCTGACCCGGGCGTTGAGGCGTCGATCGCCCGGCCCGGCGGGATCTCATACCTCGCCCTGCCTGCCCGCGATATCCGCGCATCAGCCGATTTCTACCGCGACGTGCTCGGCTGGCAGATGCGCGGCGACCCCGAATCGCCCAGCTTCGCTGACGGAACCGGCCACGTCATCGGCCACTTCCGCACCGACATGACCACCGCCGGGGACACGGGCATCCGCCCGTACGTGTACGTCAGCGACCTCGACGCCACCATAGGGACGGCCGCCGAGCACGGCGCCAGCATCATCACCGCGCCCCACTCCGAGGGAAACCTGCGCATCGCCGTCATCACCGACCCCGCAGACAACGTCATCGGCATCTGGACCGGCTGACAACACTCAGTTAACGGCCCCCGCTATACATGGAGGCGCGGTACCGCCCATCCTGTCCGCGCTAGGCGCACCCGCACCAGCACTGCGGGCCGCGATCCTGGATTGCTACCGGCGGGCCAGTTAAACCCGTCCCGAGGACTGGAATCGTGATGCGCCGGGGGGCGCTGCGGGCGGCTGGAGTCTGGCTCGGGCGGGCCCGGTTCACTCTGGCCTCGGGTCCCAGCGGAACCGGCGGACCGCCACGATCGCGCCGATCACGCCCCAGGCCGCCAGGACGGCCAGGTGCCGCCAGTCGGCGCCGGTGTGCCGGGACAGGGGCCCGGTCAGCGCCTCGTTGAACGGCCGGATCGGTAGCCAGCCGGTGACCCGGTTGAGCAGCTGGGAGGAGATCGGCATGTAGGTACCGGACAGAAACAGCAGCGGGAACAGCACCAGCTGCGTGACGGCCGGGGCAGCCTCGGCGTTGGAGATCACTGAGGCCACCGCGACCCCAAGTGCGCAGAAACTGGCGGCGCCGAGCACCAGCGTCAGCGCGATCGCCGGCCACTGCGACGGGAACGGCACCCCGTACAGCCGCCCCACCCCGACGATCAGCACGATGTCGGCCAGGCTCACCAGGATGCAGTGTGCGAGCAGCCCAATGAAGTAGCCCCACGCCGGCAGCGGGGTGGCCCGGACCCGCTTGAGGATCCCGTTCTGCCGCCGGGTCGCGAGCCCGACCGCGAGCTGCCCGTAACACGAGCCGAGCACGCACAGGGCGGCGATCGTCGGCACGTAGTACTGCAGCGCCGTGAGCCCGCCGAAGTAGGAGCTCTTCCCGCCCCCGCCGAACAGGGCACCCATGATGGTCACGAACACGACCGGGAACACGAACGTGAAGATGGCGCTTTGCGGGTTGCGCCAGAACGACAGCTGCTCGTATTTGACCTGGTGGATCACCAGGGTCAGGTTGTTGCGGCGGCGCGGCGCGCGGCCGGCCAGGACGGCGGTCATCTGGGGCTCCTCTTCTGCGCGGCGGGCAATGGTGCCGCGGACGGTACGGCGGACGGTGCGGCATCGCGGGTCAGCCGCAGGTAGACGTCCTCGAGGCTGGGCCGATCCACGGTGAGGCCGGGCAGCATTAGGTCATGCCGAACGGCCCAGCTGGTCAGCCGGTAGAGCTCCACGGTTGGCTGCGCGGTCTCGATGACCACCGCACCTTCTTTCCAGGTGCCTGCCACCGGCAGGTCGGTGAGCGCCACGCCGGGCGGCAGCGTGAAGGTGATGCGCGCGTGCTCTGCGTCCGGCCCGCCCAGGCTGGCCGGCGGCCCCTCGGCCACCACCGCGCCGTTGCTGAGCAGCACCACCCGGTCGGCGAGCGCCTGCGCCTCGGCCATGTCATGCGTGGTCAGCAGGATCGTGATCCCGGCCGTGCGCAGCTGCCGGACCAGGTCCCAGGCACCGCGGCGGGCGGCCGGGTCGAATCCGGTGGTCGGCTCGTCCAGGTACAGCAGCTCCGGGCGGCCGATCAGGCCGAGGGCCAGGTCCAGGCGTCGCTTCTGGCCGCCGGACAGGGCCCTGACCTTGCGCCGCTCCAGCCCGGCGAGGCCCGTGAGGCTGATCACCTCGGGCACGTCCCGGGGAGCCCGGTAGTAGCCGGCCTGGCGGGCGAGGGTCTCCCGCACGGTCAGGTACGGCTCGACCGCGATGTCCTGGAGCACGAGCCCGGTCCGCTCGCGCAGCTCGCGCGCGGCTGACGTGTCGCCCGGGTCGAGCCCGAGGACCTGGACCTGGCCGCCGTCGCGGCTGCGGAAGCCCTCCAGGATTTCAAGGGTCGTGGTCTTGCCCGCTCCGTTCGGCCCCAGCAGCGCGACGATCTCGCCGTGCCCGACCGAGAAGCTGACGTCGCGCACGGCCCGCACGGCGCCGTAGCTCTTGCGCAGCCCGGCCACCTTGATGGCTTGCGGCGATTCCCGCCGGGCGGCGGCCGCGGCGGCCCCCGCCGTCGCAGCGGCGGCCGGGGCCGGCCCGCTGGTCAGTTCCTGGTGCACTGGACCTCCACCGTCAGATCGAGGTAGCGGGCGGCCAGGCCGCGGGCCGCGGTGATGCCGAACTCGGTACGGTCGATGCGTACTGTGGCCCGGGCGGTGAACGATCCGCGGGACACCTCACACCAGGTGACGGTGAGGGTGACGGGCCGGGTCGTGCCGCGCACCGTCAGCGTTCCGGTCAGGGCCTGGTCCCCGGCCGCGATCCGGTCTGACCGGAAGGTCATCACCGGATGCTGGGCGGCATCCAGGAAGCGCGGGGACAGCACGCTGCGGTCACGCTGCCGGCTATTCGTGCGGAAGCTCGCGGTGTCGATGTCCGCGTAGATGGCGGACACTTCGAGCGGGTCGGCGATGTCCGCGCTGCCCCGCCGGACGGCGAAGCTGCCCTTGACCCGCCCGAGGCCGAACAAGTGGCGGGTGGCGAACGTGACCCGGGACCGGTCCGGGGCGATGTCGTAGTGGCCTGGCTGTGGCGCGGCCGCGAGGACTGCTGGAGAGGTTTTCATGGTCCCAGTCCAGCCCGGCAGGCGGGTCGCCGGGCAGGGCCGCCGGTAGGGTCCTGCCGCGACGATCGGATGCCGGGCCGGGCCGGCGTGCGACTTTAGTAGGTTCCTGGCCGGCCGGAAGTATCGCCGGCCTAGGTAGCGGGGGGCGATGAAGTAGCGTGAGCCGCATGAGCACCCGTTCGTGCGCCTCCCGGCACAGCGTGGCGCTGGACGCGGCCTTCGCGTGCTTCTTTGTGCTGCTCGACACCGTGGTCACGCTCGCGGGCGCCTCCTGGTGGCCAGCGCATCCCGGCAAGCTCGCCTGGGCCATGCTGGCGCTGCAAGCCGTGGCGGACGCATCGCTGGTGGCCAGGCGGCGGAGGCCGATGCTCGTCATAGCGATCCTGACCGGGTTCACCTTGCTGGTCTCCCTGCTGATCTCCCCGGCGGGGGCGCTGACACCGGCCCATGCGGGGAACATATGGGCCCCCTACGGAACCGTCCTGGCCGCCTACGGGCCGTTCTACTACGGCAAGGACCGGCGCGCCGCGTTCGGGGCGGTGGGCATGATGACCCTCATCGTGGCCCGGGTCTGGGATCCGTCAGTGGCCGTGATCACGATCGCCGTGCTGCGGACGGCGGTCGGGCCGCTGCTGGCGCTCTACTTCACCGCGCGCGGCGAGATGCTGCGGGCGCTGCGGGACCGGGCCGACCGGGCCGAGCGGGAGCGGTACCTGCTGGCCGAGCAGGCCCGAGCGGAAGAGCGCGCCCGGCTGGCCGGCGAGATGCACGATGTGGTGACCCACCAGGTAAGCCTGATGGTGCTGCAGGCGGGAGCGCTCGGCATCACCGCGACCGACGAGGCCACCCGCCGGGCGGCGGAGGAGCTCCGCGCGGCGGGCGTCCAGGCCCTGGACGAGCTGCGCGACCTGATCGGCATCCTCCGCACGGCGCCCGAGGATGACCAGGCGCCTGGCGCCTCGGCCCTGGCGGACCTGGTAGCTGAGTCGACCGGCGTCGGCACTCCCGCCGAACTGGCCGAGCAGGGCGACCCCGCGCTCGCCTCCCCCGTGGTCAGCCGCACGGTGCACCGGATTGTCCGCGAGGCGCTGACGAACGTGCGCAAGCACGCGCCCGGCGCGCACGTAGCCGTCCAGATCAGCTACGACGAGTCGCAGGTCAGGGTCAGCGTACGGAACACCGCGGCGGCCGTCCCGCCGGACGGCAGCCTGGCCGCCACCGGTTCCGGGCTCGGCCTGGCCAGCCTTCGGCAGCGCATCGAAGTAGTGCACGGCACGCTGCGCGCCGGCGGCACACCGGACGGCGGGTTCTGCCTGGAGGCGACCATGCCGTCATACGTGCCGACGACCGGGGCGGGGGTGTGACCGGCATGGTCCGGGTGGTCGTGGTGGACGACGAGCCGATGGTGTGCGCGCACCTGCGCACGATCCTCGGCTCCGCTCCCGACATCCAGGTCGTGGATGAGGCGCACGACGGCGCGGCGGGCGTGGCCGCGGTCCGCCGCAACCGCCCCGATGTGGTGCTGATGGACCTGCGCATGCCCGTACTGGACGGGATCGCGGCGATCGAGCAGATCGTCAGGCTCGCCGACCCGCCGGTCGTGGTGGTGCTCACCACCTTCGACGCCGACCAGTACGTGCTGCGCGCGCTGCGGGCCGGGGCGGCCGGGTTCCTGGTCAAGTCCACGCCGCCGGAGGACCTGATCGGGCTGGTGCGGGTAGCGGCCGAAGGCCACACGGTGCTCTCACCCGCGGCCGCCCGGCGGCTGATCGCCGCCTCCGCCGATAGCCAGCCCGCCGCCGAACGCGCCCGCAAGCTGACCGGCTCGCTCACCGAGCGCGAGGTAGAGGTGCTCACCTGCCTGGGCGAGGGGCTATCCAACGCCCAGATCGCGGCCCGTCTCTACCTCGCCGAGGCCACAGTCAAGGGCTACGTTTCCCGGATGCTGGAAAAACTTGGCCTCGAGAACCGCACCCAGGCCGGGCTGCTGGCCCACGATGCGGGCCTGACCAGCCGGTAGACGCTGGGCAAGAAACTAAAAGGCGAGCCCGCTGCAGCCGCGCAGATCACCCCGTTCGGTCGCTCCGGACAAAGCCCGGTCCGAGGACGACTTGCCGACCATAGGCGGTTCTATGTGCGGGCCATTGACGAGGGATGCGGAGCACGGGGTCCGGTTCCCGGCGCCGGTCGCCGACTTCGCGGCCTGGGCCACCGCCGGCGGCGGCTACGGCGCCAAGGTCGAGTCGGCGATTAAGGACGCGCTGGCGTTCGAGGGTCCGGCGCTGGTGAACATTGACGTCGACCCGAACGAACCGCCGCTGCCCGGCAAGGTGGCCTACGAGCAGGCGAAGAAGTTCGCGCAGGCCTTCTTGAAGGGGCAGCCGCACAAGGCCGCGATCGGTGCCACCTTGTTCAAGGACAAGATCGAGCAGCTCGGCCGTTAAGGGGACACTGCTGACGAGTATCTCGCCGCCCGACCCCGTTGCCGCCGCCGCTGGCCGACGCCGGCGGGCCAAGCAGGACATGCTGCCGAAGGCAGCGCACCAGCGCGCTCGGTGCTTCAGCACCACGCGAGTCGCTCGCCAGCTGGCCTTGGGCCTGTCCGGAGGATGAACGTCAGGTAGACGGCCCGGAAGCGCTTGGCGAACCGTTCGGCCTGCACTCATCCCTCGGTCGCGCCGCCAGGGCTCCGGTGGGACCGATCGCCAATCCCAATGGATTACGCAGTCGAGGCTATGAGGCCGGTGCGAACGTGGCGGCGAGGACCTGGAAGTAATGGTAGTAGGCGTTCCAGTCGCTGACCGGGGTCGACCAGTACAGCGCGTAGGCGTGCTGGGCGTTGGCCAGCACGTTCCGGTTGAGCACCTCCACCTCGACGCCGTCGCGGTCGTAGGTGAACTGCCAGTCGGCTGCTTTTTCCGCCTGTGGGTATGACACGGCGGCCAGCCGGATGAGGCGATAGCCCGGATAGCTGCTCTGCCGGGCCGCCGCTTGCTCCTGCCAGTCGGCCAGCGGGTCGGGATTAGGCTGGTCGGACTGGTCGATGAGCAAAAAAATGCCGCCGTTGGCTGGGTCACGGATATACACGTAGTGGCCTACATGCTGGATCTGCCAGCCCACCGGGACGCCGATCGAGAATCCGGTGGAGTTGGTGAACCGGTGGTACCCGCTCGGCACCGCGCTCGCGGTGCCCCCGGACGCCGCCGGTTTACTGGCCGGGGCCGACGCCGCCACGGACGGCGTGGCCGCAGCGGAGGCCGGGGCTGAAGTGGGCGCCGAGGCGGGAACGGATGATCTGGCCGGCACCCTGGGCGATGGGCGGGCCGTCGGATGGCCCGACGTCCCGGAGACGTCCCAGGTAACGGCGGCCGTGATCGCCGCGATCCCGATGACGGCGATCAGCGCGGCCCACAGTCCGCGGGCCCGCCGCGACCCGCGGCGCCGCACGGGCGACGGTACGGGTGGCCCAGGCGCGGCG
>JBAPYC010000509.1:0-3949 GCA_049284535.1 Streptosporangiaceae bacterium | reverse complement strand
ACCGGGACCTGCCCGCCTGCGGCTAGCAGCCGCGGCCGCGTGCGTCATGAGGCGGTGCGCTAGGCGGCGGTGCGCTGGGGCGGCGGTGCGCTATGGGGCGGCGGCGCGGTGGATCAGGGGGACGGCGGCTTCCGCCCACTTGGCCACGGCCGCGTCCAGATTGGGGAGCTCGGGCTCGGTGACGTACAGGCCGCGGGCCGGGACGGTCGCGCCCAGCTCGACCAGGACGGGGCGCAGGTGGACCTCGACCGCCAGCAGGTGGCCGGGCCAGCCTCCGGTCATCACGGGCACGGCCACGGTGCCGGCCAGGCCGTTGCTGCCGTACCGGTCGAGGAAGGCCTTGAGCATCCCGGTATAGGCGGCCTTATAGGTCGGCGAGGCGAAGATGGCGACGTCGGCCGCGGCGACCTCCGCGGTCAGCCGGGAAAGTTCGGCGTCAGACCAGTCGAACAACCGGGGCGCGTGCTCGGCCAGGTCGACGACCAGCGGCGGCGGGGGCTCCGGTGTCTGCCCGGCCGACAGGGCGCCGGCCACGGCCAGGGCGACCCCGTGGGTCCGGGAAGCGGGCTTGGGATTTCCGGTGACGACGGCGATCTGCATAGCGTCTACCGGCGGTCGCTGGCGGCCGGGGCGAGGGCTGATGCCTGCCCGTTCGGCCTGTCGGCGGGTCCTGATGTCGGCGCGAACGGTGTGGAGTTCGCCGTCGTGTCCACGGCGCCGGCCACCGGATGCCGCCACAGGCCCCGTGCCTGCAAGATGGGCAGCACTCCCTCGCCGAACCAGTAGGCCTCCTCCAGGTGCGGATAACCGGACAGGATGAACTCGGACAGGCCGAGCTTCGCGTACTCCTCTATCCGGTCGGCGACCTCGGCGTGGCTGCCGACCAGGGCCGTGCCGGCACCCCCGCGGACCAGGCCGACCCCGGCCCACAGGTTGGGCGAGACCTCGAGGTTGTCGGCCGACCCGCCGTGCAGCTCGCGCATCCGGCGCTGGCCCTCGGACTCGCTGTGGCCCAGGCCCTCCTGCACCTTGCGGATCATGCTCTCGTCGATCCCCTCGATCAGCCGGTGCGCCTGCTGCCAGGCTTCCTCGGCCGTGTCCCGGGTGATGACATGCAGGCGGATGCCGTAGCGCAGCGTCCGGCCGGCCTCGCGGGCCAGGCCATCCATCCAGCGCAGCTTGTCCTCGACCGCGGCCGGCGGCTCGCCCCAGGTCAGGTAGACGTCGGTGTAGCGGGCCGCGACCGGGCCCGCCGAGGCCGACGAGCCGCCGAAGTACAGGTCGGGTACGGGATCGGGCAGGCGGGACAGCCGCGCGCCCTCCACGTGCAGGTGCTCGCCCTGGTGGCTGACGGTCTCACCGCCCCAGAGCCGGGTCACGATGTCCAGGAACTCACCGCACCGGGCGTAGCGCTGGTCCTTGTCGCAGAAGTCGCCGTAGGCCTGCTGCTCGGCGGTCTCGCCGCCGGTCACCACGTTGAGCAGCAGGCGGCCAGCGGAGTGCCGCTGGAACGTCGCCGCCATCTGCGCGGACAGCGTCGGGGAGATGAACCCAGGCCGGAACGCGACCAGGAACTTCAGCCGCTCGGTGACCTCGGTCAGCATGGCGCAGGTTAGCCACGCGTCCTCGCACCACGCCCCGGTCGGCGTGAGGGCACCCTCGAAGCCGAGTTGCTCGGCGCTGCGGGCGATCTGGCCGAGGTAGCTCAGGCTCGCCGGGCGGATGGTGCCCGCCGTCCCGGTGGCGACGCCGTGCCCACCGCCGACGATGTCGCGGCCGTCACCGTTGGTCGGCAGGAACCAGTGGAAGCGCAGTGACATCTCGTCCCCTTCAGGCTCTCGCGCCGGGCCTGGATCCGGCTGGGCTGGGGTGGCATTTTCCATAATTCCGGCCTGTTTAGTGTACAGGGGGTGTTTCCCCGGCCGGAGTGCGGCGTATATCGTCCGGAACATGAAGCCCTCGGAGATACGTCGCCTCATCCAGATGAAGCCCGTCGAGCTAAACGGTACCCGCAGGCGGCTTTCGGCCTGCCACGATATCTTCGAGCTTCGCGCGGCGGCGCGCCGGCTGATCCCGCGGCCGGTCTTCGACTACGTCGACGGCGCGGCCGACGAGGAAGTGTCGATGCGGGCCAACCTGCGCGCGTTCCGCCGGTACCGGTTCCAGCCCCGCGCGATAGCCGAGGTCACCTCGGTGGACACCTCTGCGCGGCTGCTCGACCGGGACCTGCCGCTGCCGCTGGTGCTCGCGCCGACGGGGTACACGCGGATGATGCACCCGGACGGCGAGGCGGGCGCGGCCCGTGCGGCGCAGCGGCACGGGCTGCCGTACACGCTGTCCACCATGTCGACCACCAGCATCGAGCAGGTCGCCGCGCAGGCCCGGCCGGACCTGTGGTTCCAGCTGTACATCCAGCGGGACGGCGGGATGACCAAGGAGCTGGTGGCCCGGGCCGCGACGGCCGGATACCGGGTGCTCGTGATCACGATCGACACCCTCCGCACCGGGCACCGGACCAGGGACGAGCGCAACGGCCTGACCATCCCGCCCGAGCTCACCGTGGCGACGCTGGCCAGCATCGGCAGCAAACCCCGCTACTGGATCCGGATGCTCCGGCACGAGGCCATCGACTTCGCCAACTTCACCGAGACCGCCGAAGGGCTGACGATCGCGCGCACCGGCAACATGTTCAACCCGGCGGTGGGCTGGGACGACATCGCCGCGCTGCGGGACCAGTGGGAGGGCCCGCTGATCCTGAAGGGCCCCGTGTCACCGGAGGACGCGCGCCGGGCGGTCTCCATGGGAGTGAACGGCTTCCAGCTGTCCAACCACGGCGGCCGCCAGCTCGACCGGACGATCGCCCCCGTGGACCTGATCGCCGGTGTCCGCGAGGCCGTGGGACCGGACGTGTCGCTGCTAGTGGATTCCGGGGTCCGGCACGGTGCGGACATCGCGGTCGCGCTGGCCCTGGGTGCGGATGCCTGCGCGATCGGTCGCGCCTACCTGTACGGCATGATGGTCGGCGGCGAGGCCGGCGCGGACAAGGTCATCGACCTGCTGGAAGAGCAGTTCACCCGGACGCTGAACCTGCTCGGCGTGCGCTCGGTGGCCGAGCTGCGCTCGCTCGGGTCCTCGCTGCTGGCCGGCAGCCCGTCGTGATCGTCTCCGGCGGTCAGCTGCTGGGGTTCACGGCGGCGTCGCTGGTGATGATCGTCATTCCCGGCCCCGGCGTGCTGTTCGTGGTCGGCCGGGCGCTGTCGCACGGGCGGCGCACCGCGCTGGCCACCGCCGCCGGTCACGCGCTGGGCAACTTCGCGGTGGCGGCGTTCGTCGCGGTGGGGCTCGGGGCGCTGCTGGAACGTTCGGCGGCGGTCTTCGTGGTGGTGAAGATCGCGGGCGCGGTGTACCTGGTATGGCTGGGAATCCACGCGATACGGCACCGTAAATCGCTGGCCAGCGTGTTCGCCGAGGTGGCTGCGCCCCGCGATGGCTGGCGGGCGTTGCGGGACGGGGTCGTGGTGGGGGTGACGAACCCCAAGTCCTACATTCTCTTCGGCGCCGTGCTGCCGCAGTTCGTGGTCCGTTCGGCCGGGAACGTGCCCGCGCAGATGCTGCTGCTGGCGTCGGTGTCGGTGCTGCTCGGGGCGGTATCGGACGGCGGTTACGGGTTCGCCGCGAGCGCGGTCCGGAACTGGTTTGCCAGCTCGCCGCGTCGCTTCGAGCTGGTCGGCGGGGCTGGCGGCCTGGCCATGATCGGCGTCGGCGTTACCGTGGCGCTGACCGGCCGCAAGAACTGAGGCTTTCCCGGGGTGGTGTGGCCCGTGTGGCGCCAGTTGTTCGGGGCGAGGCGAGCCCGAGTGAGGCCGGGCTCGGGCCGGGTGGGGCCGTTAGGGGGTCGGTGGCTCCCTGACCACCTACTTGGGTAGCCGGGGAGTCACCGACCCCTGGG
>JBAPYC010000508.1:0-1559 GCA_049284535.1 Streptosporangiaceae bacterium | reverse complement strand
GGCGAGAGCACGGATCCCGAGATCCTCGCCGGGACCGCCGCGCCCGCCATCGCGATCGCGTGGGCCGAGATCGCGGTGGCCGCAGTCGCCGCGGTGACCGTGTTCGGCATGGCCCCGCCCGTCAATGCGGTGCTCGCGCTGGTCGCGCTGATCCTGGGCACGGCGGTGTTCGCGGTGCTGGCCGCGGTCAGCACCGCGGCGACCCGAACCGTGGAGATGGCACAGGTCACGACGCTGCCGGTGCTGGTCATCCCGTTCGCCCTCAGCGGCCTGCTGATCCCGGTGGCGATGCTGCCCGGGCCGCTGCGCGGACTCGCGCAGGCGCTGCCGCTCACCCCGGTGGTGGAACCGATGCGGCTCGCCCTGACGGGAACCGCCGCCGGCGGTCACCCCGTCGGGCTGGCCGCGGCCTTCAGCGCGGCGGTCATCCCGGTGCTCGTGCTCACCGCCTGGATCGCGGCGGCCGGGTGGGCGGCAAGACGCTGGTTCCGCTGGGAACCGCGGCGCTAGGTAGGCGTGACACCCTGGAGAGGTGACGGCGATGTGGCGGCGATGGAACGAGCGGGGCAGTCTCGGGTGGTTCGAGTTCCGGACCAGGGGCGGCGTGTACGTGCTGCTCGCCGCCGTGCCGGTGCTCGCGGTGGTCTTGGCCGCCGGCCAGCGCCAGGTGCGGGGACCCGGCCTGGCCGTTTTCCTGCTGCTGTCCGTGACGCAGGCAGGTGTTTGCATCGTGTTGCTGCACACGGGCCTGGGCCGCTATCTGGCCGCGGGACCGCCGCCGGGCAGGTGGCTGGTCGCCTCGGCCGCCGCGCTGACCGGGGCCGGCGTGCTCGCCGGAGCGGCGGCCTTCCCGGCCTTCACCCAGTCCTCCGGCACCGCGTTCCCGGTGAGCATGCTGGTAGCCATGCTCTTCAGCGGCGCCCTGATTGTGGCGCTCACGCCCCTGCTCGGCTTGCGCGCGCTGCTCACCCTGGTCCTGGTGAGCGCGGCCGCGGCCAGCGGCTTGACCGCGAGCGTCGGCCGGGAGGGCGCCGGCGCCTACGGGGACCTCCTCATCGCGGCATCCCTGGTCTACGCCGGCGGCGTCGGCATCGGCGTGCTCACCTGCCGCTCGTCCGCGTCGGGGCTGCGGATCATGTCCGAGCTCGACCGGTCCCGGACTGCGCACGCCCGCCTGTCGGTCGCCGAGGAGCGGCTGCGTTTCGCCCGCGACCTGCACGACGTGCTGGGCCGGAACCTGTCCCTGATCGCCATCCAGAGCGAGCTCGCCGCGGAACTGGCGCGGCGGGGCGACCAGGCCGCCGCCGGGCAGATGCTCCAGGTGCGCCAGGTGGCCCATGACTCGCTGCGGGAAATGCGCGCGGTCGTCAGCGGATACCGCACCGCCGACCTGGGCACCGAACTGGCCGGCGCGCAGGATGTCCTGCGTTCGGCGGGGATGAGCTGCCGCGTCATCGGCGACGCGGCGGGCCTTCCTGCTGACGTGCAGGCCGCCCTGGGCTGGGTGGTCCGCGAGGGCACCACCAACATCATCCGCCACAGCGACGCCACCGCCTGCA
>JBAPYC010000507.1:0-2453 GCA_049284535.1 Streptosporangiaceae bacterium | reverse complement strand
GGGGGCCACCGACCCGTATGGGGAGGCGCGGGGACGGCGCGGGCGGGGGCCTCAGGCGGGGAGGGCTTCAGGCGGGGAGGGCTTCAGGCGGGGAGGGCGGTGGACTTGAGGGGGGTCGCGGGGTCGGCGAGGAGCGAGGCGTCGACCGGGGTGGCGGCCTGGATGAGGCGGCGGCCCTGGAGGATGTCGCGGGGGCGGCCGACGGCCAGCACGGCGACCAGGATGTCGTCGCGGAGCCAGCAGACGGTCCAGGCTGGTTCGGCGGTGTCACCGCGCCAGATCAGGCGGCTGGCGTCGCCGTGGTATCCGATGTACTGGACCATGCGGCCGAACTGCTCAGACCAGAAGTACGGCACCGGGTCGTACGCCTCGTCGCCGCCGAGGATGTTGGCCGCGATGACCTCGGGCGCGTGCAGCGCCACATCCCAGTGCTCGAACCGCAGCCGCCGCCCGAACCGGCGGGACTCGAACGCGGCGCAGTCCCCCACCGCGTAGACGCCGGGCCTGGAGGTGCGCAGGCCAGGGTCCACGGCCACGCCGTTATCGAGTTCGAGGCCGGAGCCTTCGAGCCAGCCGGTGGCCGGCCGGACGCCGACGGCAGTGACGACCTCGTCTGCCGCGATCCACCCGCCGCCCGCCAGCGCCAGCCCGCCGGGCTGCACAGCCTCGACAGCCACGCCGGTGCGCAGGTCCACGCCGGCCTCGGCGTACCAACGGGCGGTCCGCTCCCCCACTTCGGCGCCCACCGCCGCCGCGACCGGGGTGGGCCCGGCCTCGACCACCGTCACCTGGCTGCCGTGCGCGACCGCAGCCGTGGCCAGTTCCGCCCCGATCCATCCGGCGCCCACGATGGCCAGCCGCAACCCGGGCCGCAGCAGGCTCTTCAACGCCAGCGCGTCGTCGTAGGTGCGCAGGAAGCGCTGGCGTCCCTCGCCGGGCAGTGCCACCGGCAGCGCGCCCGTGGCCAGGACGAGATGACCGGACGGGTATTTGTCCCGGCCGGTGACCAGGACGGTCCCGTCCAGCCCGGTGGCCGCCTCGTCCGGATGGAAGTCCACGTCGAGCGCGGCGAAATCGCCCGGCAGCGACGGGTCGAGTGCGGGCTCGGTCAGCACCTTCTTGGACAGCGGCGGCCGGTCGTAGGGTGGCCGCGACTCGGCCCCGATCAGGGTGATCCGGCCGCCGAAGCCACGCGCCCGCAGTTCCTCTATGGTCCTGAACCCGGCCAGGCCGGCTCCGGCTATCACCACCGGTCCGCTATCGGTCACATCGAGAGAGAATACGTCGCGGCAAGGCAGGCAGAGCCGCCAGGGACACGGCGATAAACGGAGTCTCACAGGCAAAACAACCGTAAAATCATCGCGATGGACGATACGCTGGCCGACCCGCTCACCGGGCGCCTGCTCGACGGGCGCTACGCGGTATCGGCGCGCATCGCGCACGGCGGGATGGCCACCGTCTACCTCGCCATGGATACCAGGCTGGACCGTGAGGTGGCGCTCAAGGTCATGCACGCCGAGCTGGCCCGGGACGAGGATTTCGTCCGCCGGTTCATCGGCGAGGCCAAGTCGGTGGCGCGGCTGTCCCACCAGAACGTGGTCGCGGTCTTCGACCAGGGCTCCGATGGGCCGTTCCTGTACCTGGCCATGGAGTACGTGCCCGGGCGCACCCTGAAGGAGCTGCTCCGGGACAGCGGGCGGTTCCCCCCGGCGACCACGCTGGAGATCATGAGCGGCGTGCTGGACGGCCTCGCCGCCGCGCACCGATCCGGGATCGTGCACCGCGACGTCAAGCCCGAAAACGTTCTGGTCACCGCGGACGGCCGGCTCAAGGTCGCGGACTTCGGCCTGGCCCGGGCGCTGACCGCGGCCGGTCACACCAGGACCGGGCTGCTCATCGGCACCGTCGCCTACGTGCCGCCCGAGCAGGTTGAGGGCGGTGCCACCGGGCCGCGCGGCGACGTGTACTCGGCGGGCGTGATGTTCTTCGAGCTGCTCACCGGGCGTCAGCCGTTCACTGGCGATACGGCGCTGTCGGTCGCCTACCAGCACGTCAACAGTGATGTCCCGGCCCCGTCCTCGCTGGTGCCGGGGATACCCCCGATGGTGGACCAGCTAGTGCTGGCGGCGACGAGGCGGGACCCGGCGCTGCGGCCGCCCGACGCGGACGCGTTCGCCGGAGCGGTCCGCCGGGTGATCGGCGGGCTCAGCGAGCCGGGAGGCCTGACCGGCGTGCTGGGGCCCGGGGTCCAGGGCATGGGCGAGGCACCATGGCTGGAGCTGGACACGCCCGCGGTCACGAACGGCTGGTGGGCCACCACCGGGACGCTGCCGGCGGTCAGCGTGTTCGACGCGGAGCCGGCCCGGCCTGCCTTGCCCGGTCCCAATCCGGGAGGCGCCGACCTGCACGGGGTCAGCCACTTCGGGACGGGCCCGTTCGGCACGGACCAGCTC